>CAYFTB010000151.1:0-5654 GCA_964345875.1 uncultured Proteiniphilum sp. | reverse complement strand
TTTAGTCCACCTAGAAGCATAAGCACCAAACAAAAAAATTTGTTTGACTATTTCCACCCCCAAGTGTGAAGCTAATTAACATTTTAGACTATAAATCATAGTTAATAAAGAGTAATAATTAGTTTTTTAAGCTCTCAGAGCAAAAAATGGATCATGATAAAAACTTCCACACCTAGCTGGAAGCCCTTTTATCCCTAAAAAAAAAGTTTTTTTAGCCCACCGGAAAATTGTTGTTCAAAACAAAATAGTCATAACAAGCTATTAATCAACTAAGAACCTAAAGTCAAAATAAAAACAGCATCTATATTAACATTATTAAAGCATTGCAAAACACCCCAAATGCAAATAATTGCAAATAAACAGAGATGTACTCCTTCTTTATTTAACACTTCAGGTCTTGATTGATGACACTCCTAGGATTTTTGATTAAATATTTAGCTCAAGCATTGTTATTAAACGCTCAAAATAATAACGATCTAAATATATTTGGTTTTTTGTCATGTGCTTAGCGGAAATAGTATTTTCAATGATATTTGAAAGTTTTTTGATCTAAAAGAAATATTTCAGCACTGCTTTAAAGAATTAAAAGTAGTAATATTGAAGTTTTTGACTATCACTACTTATCTATCAAACAAAATATTATAACAAAGGGTGTTTTAAAAGAAAAACACCCCTCGTTGTAATAAAATATCGAATTGCAATTGACATTAGTCAAATAGAATTAGTAAGCTCCTTCGCCTTCTGTATCTTCCAATGTTAATTGCTTTTTTTCTAATGCTCTCCAAGCATAGAAAATATATGCAATTACGAAGGGAACAAACAGTGAAACAACTGCCATTGCTTTCAGCGTAATCTCGCTTGAAGAGGCATTTTGCACTGTAAGAGAACTGGCAAGATTGGTGTATGATGGATAGAACGATGTGTTGTTGTAGCCTACAACCAAAAATAGCATAGTTACAGTAAGAATTGTTCCAGCTCCTGAAAACCATATACCTTTGTTGTATGATTTGTTGAATACTGTTGCAAATATCCCCCACAATACTAAAACTACACCTATAATGAATAGTATTAATACTAGAGGCATCTCAATAAAATTGTGAAGATATTTATATGCTTCCATAGTTACTTCTTTTGTTTCAGGGTTTACAGCATATCCTTCTGAAACCAAAGTCCATATTAGGAATGTCAGGAAAAACACCAAAAACGGTATACCATTATACAAGGTAAACTTCCTTGCTCGGTCGGTAAGAGATGGATAGTGTACTCTGTTTATAAGAAACAGACAAGCCTGAGTTCTTGCTAAAAATAACACAGCAAGACCCAATGCCCAGTTTCTAAAGTTACCCAATGCTTCCAGTCCATGCAATGGATTGTCCCATCCACTCATTGTATTACCCTCACCCATAATGGATACCAAGTTTGCTTTGTTTATAGTAAACTCCGATCCTGTGAAGAATGTGGCGACTGCAACACCTAAGACGAAAGTACCTACAACCCCATTAAAGAAAAGAAAGCCTCGATATGTCTTTTGTCCTAAAAAATTGTTAGGCATACCTTGAAATTCAAAGGATACAGCCTGAACTACGAAAGAGAACAGTATTAACATCCAAACCCAATATGCACCTCCAAAACTAGTTGCATAAAATAAAGGAAAAGAAGCAAAGAAAGCCCCTCCAAATACTACAAGAGTAGTAAATGTTAACCCCCATCTACGTCCAAGTGCATTTAATACAAGGTTTTTTTCATTTTCTGTTTTTGATAACGAGCCAAGCATTGATTGTCCACCTTGAACAAATAACATAAACACCAATATCCCGCCAAGAAGTGAAATAATAAACCACCAATAATTTTGTAGAAATTCGTATGTTATCATAATTTTCTTTGTTTAAAATGATTTAAATATAACCTTATCAGAGCGTTACTTCTCGGGTCCTTTTTTGATTTGTTTTACCATTATCATAATCTCTGCAATCAGAAGCAAGGAGAATAAGAAGGCAAACATGAAGAATGTAGTCTTAACATTTGCAGCTGGTATGGCCGAAGCCGCAGCTTGTACAGGAAGGATATCTTGAATAGTCCAAGGTTGGCGTCCAACTTCAGCTACTACCCAGCCCATTTGTGTTGCTATCATCGCGAGAGCTAAACTCCAAAGGCCAACATGCTGAAGCCATGTCATTGACTCTAGTTTCTTCTTGCTGTGTAGATACCAAATCAATCCGAAGAAAAGTATAAAGTATCCACCGATTATCACCATGAAGTGAAAAGCATAGAACGTTATCGGAACGTTTGGAATCATATCCTCCTTTTTCTCTAGAAAACCATATCCAAAGTAATTATAATTTTCTCTGATTACCTTTTCATAGTTGGCTGCATCAGCATCTCTTCCTTCGCTTTTGGCCTTTTGAAATCCGGCAAGTGCCTCATGAGCTTTCAGTCCTTTTTCTTTCTTTTCATCAAAAGATAATGCAGTAGTTCCATCTTGAAGTGTATAACCCCCATCCACAATATCTTTTATTCCGGGAACAAAAGCATTAATATTTCTATACCCCATTAAAGATAATAGTTTAGGTAGCTCTATCTTAAAAATGTATGGATCAACATCATCGTCATAGCTTTCTTTTTTATGATTTAATAACCCAATTGCTACAAGTCCTGCACCCTCTTTGCCTTCGTAAAGACCTTCCATTGCAGCAAGTTTCATTGGTTGTTTTTGTGTCACTTCGTATGCAGAGCCATCTCCAGTGGCTGCAACCAAAACGAAAGCAATGAGACCAAAAATAGACGATACTAGAATACTTCTAAGAGCAAACTCTTGGTCTCGCTTCTTAATAAGATACCACATGCTGATGCTAGTCACAAAAACAGCACCCACACCCCACGATGAAGTAACAGTATGGAAAAACTTATTAACAGCTACTGGTGATTTTACAAGTGCCCAAAAATCAACCATCTCGTTACGCATAGTGTCTGGATTAAACTCCATTCCTATAGGATATTGCATCCATGCATTAGCAACCAAAATCCAAAATGCTGATAGAGTAGCACCTAGAGTTACTAGCCATGTTGAAGCTAAGTGCATTTTCTTGCTAACTCTGTTCCATCCAAAAAACATTATTGTTATAAATGTTGATTCCAAAAAGAAGGCAATAATACCTTCTATTGCTAGTGGTGCCCCAAAAATATCTCCTACGAATAGACTATAATTAGACCAGTTTGTGCCAAACTGGAATTCAAGTATTATACCCGTTGCTACACCTATAGCAAAGTTAATACCAAAAATTAATTGCCAGAATTTGGCAGTTTTCTTCCATTTTTCATCGCCTGTCTTAACATAAATTGTTTCCATAACAGACATGATTATTGCCAGTCCTATCGTTATTGGAACAAAAATCCAATGATAGCCAGCAGTTAAAGCAAATTGACCTCTTGACCAATTAACTGTTGCATTTAGTAATAAATCCATATTATTTTGGTTTAAATGTTACCGTTTTTTTTAATCTTGTTGTGATCTTTCAATCATTTGCTCTCTTACATATTCTGATTGTCCTGCTTTATCCTTAGATTGTGATTTTAAAAAATCTGGGAAAAAGATAGGTCTAAGAATAGCAAACATTACAATTAGTTTTATAATTACAATAATCCATAGGGTTTTGCTCTGTTTTGACATTGTTGTAAACCCAGCCCAAAACATTGAAAACCAATTAAAGTTACGAACCTCCTTAATTTCTGATGTCATTTGTTAGTTGTTTATCTGTGATTATACTGTTTCGTTATTCATATTATGCTTGTCCCATTCCACCTATTGGAGGTGGAAATCCAGGCATTTCAGTATTTTTTATTGAAATCTGTCCATTCATTTTCTCAAAGCGGTCTATGTTATCACCTAATGCAAGTAGAAGCCTTTTGGCATGTTCTGGAGTCAAAATAATTCGTGACTTTACCTTTGCTTTAGGTATTCCTGGAACTATTCGAACAAAATCTAATATGAACTCTGATGATGAATGTGATATAATCGCTAAATTTGAATAAGTCCCTTGTGCTACTTCGTCTGACAATTCTATTTGAATCTGACTATCTTTATTTTGACTTTCCATTTATATTTTGAATTAATAAATTAATTTTGAGAAATAAAAATTAAACTATAAACAAAGAAAGATAAATTTCTTATAAATTACAAGACAATACGGGTGTTTATTATATAGATAAAATTGAATTATAATATATCCCATGTATTATGGCTAGTCTCTTGCAAAGAAGATTAAGCTAGCAACTAAATTTTTAATTGTTGCTGACACCAAACCGTGATAACATAATCGGAACCTCGTAGTATATATCAAATTAATATAACTTATTTCAGGATTAATAATTCTTATTAATTACTCTTTTTGTCAAATTATTTCCATTTGTAGAGATTAAGTGTTATTTTTGTACTTTAGATATAGATAAAGTACATTAATTTTTTAAATTTCAAAAATATGGTAAGTTACAAAGAATTGGGTCTCGTAAACTCAAAAGAAATTTTTAAAAAAGCATTTGAAGGTGGTTATGCTATTCCTGCATTCAACTTCAACAACATGGAGCAAATGCAAGCAATTATTTCAGCTTGTGTTGAAGCAAAATCTCCAGTAATTTTGCAAGTATCAAGTGGTGCACGCAAATATGCAAATCAAACATTACTTAGATACATGGCACAAGGAGCTGTTCAATATGCTAAAGAATTGGGCTATGAGATTCCTATCGTACTTCACCTTGACCACGGAGATAGCTTCGAACTATGTAAAGATTGTATCGATAGCGGTTTTTCGTCTGTTATGATTGATGGTTCACACCTTCCATACGAAGAGAACATAGCTTTGACTAAAAGAGTTGTTGAATATGCACATCAACACGATGTGACTGTAGAGGGAGAACTTGGTATTCTTGCAGGTATCGAAGATGATGTTGTTGCAGAACACCACACATATACTGAGCCAGATGAGGTTGTTGACTTCGTAACTCGCACGGGTGTTGATTCACTTGCAATATCTATCGGCACTTCACACGGAGCTAACAAGTTTACTCCAGAACAATGTACTCGTGACGAAAACGGACGTTTAGTACCTCCACCATTACGTTTCGATATTCTAGAAGAAATCGAAAAACGTATTCCTGGATTCCCAATCGTATTGCATGGCTCTTCATCAGTTCCACAAGAATACGTTGAAACTATCAATGAATTTGGAGGTGCACTAAAAGACTCTATTGGTATTCCAGAAGAGCAACTACGTAGAGCTGCTAAATCTGCTGTATGTAAAGTAAATATTGACTCTGATGGCCGTTTAGCTATGACTGCTGCTGTAAGAAAAGTATTTGCTGAGCAACCTGCTGAGTTTGACCCACGCAAATACTTAGGTCCTGCACGTGAAGAATTAAAGAAGCTTTATATGCACAAAACAGAATATGTTTTAGGTAGTGCAGGCAAAGCATAATTGTATTCTTATATAGCTACCGCATTAAATAGAAGGAGGCACTGATTAAATCAGTAGCCTCTTTTTCTTTTTCATATAGTCTCAAATAACGGACCTGAAATGGATCATGCCGGAAAGTTGTGGGGCTACGCATAAATAGTCAACCCTTAAAAAGCGCATCTTCTGTTGTTATTATAAATTGATAAT
>CAYFTB010000150.1:0-5676 GCA_964345875.1 uncultured Proteiniphilum sp. | reverse complement strand
TATTTAATATTCAAAAACCCACCATAGGACATGTTCCAATGGTGGGTTTTTATTTTATATCAATTGGTTATATTTCTATTTCACATTACCAAAGATTGTGTCAGAACTCATTAAAAGATCTATATATTGAGCTCTCTTATAAACTAACGCATTCTCGTTTTGATCTAGATTAATGTTTGCAAGCTTTCCTTTGAACTCATCAATGCTATTATATCCCTTCATTTCCATCCAGTCTGAAATTTCTTTTTTGATGACTCCTATTCTGTCAAGTCCGTTCTTATAGATTGCACTTACAACCTGAACTGAAGTTGCTCCAGACAATATTAACTTTATTGCATCGTCACCGTTGAAAATGCCCCTACTACTGCATATATCCGCTTTAATATTGCCGTATAGCATTCCTGTATATCTTAGAGATTGTTTGTAATCACCCTTTTGAGATAAGTTAAATGCCTTAGTATGCTTTTCTCTATTGATATCTATGTCAGGCTGGAAAAATGAATTGAACAAAACAAAAGAATCTACATTTAGATTGTCTAGTTTTTTTACAAAGTTCAATACATTTGAATACTCATTGCTAAGCTTTACGCTAACAGGAATTGATACCTGAGATTTAATCTCTTTAATTATATCTATTTGTCGTCCCTCAATTCTTTCACCATCAATGTTGTCATTAGTTGGTGTTTGATATAAGTTGACTTCAATTCCGTCAACTCCAGTTTGTTCAATCTCCTTAGCATATCTTACCCATGACTCTTTGTTTACTGCATTTAAACTTGCAAATACAGGAATAGAAAGGGTTTCTTTTGTCTTACGCAATTTTGCCAGATGATAGTCAATATCTGAGTATTCTATCTGAGGTGCGATTCTGGTCATCTCAGCATGAATGTCATCATACATACTAAGTTGCTCGTCTAGCTGTAGGCTTTCAAGTTGAACTTGTTCTTCAAAAAGCGTTTTGTAAACCACAGCACCAGCACCGTTAAGTTCGGCCTTTTGAAGCTGGTCTAAACTTGAGGATATACTGCTGGCACCTAGTATTACAGGATTGCTTAACTTGATACCCATAAATGTTGTTTCAAGATTTTTCATATAATATTATTTTTTATATTTGATAGTTCATGATTTATTGTTCTTCAAAGATGCGAAAAATAATCGGAAAAACATATTATAAAAGTTCATTTCATTCGGAAAAATAACACATTATTGACGTTAGTGTATCGGATTTCAGCTAAATAAAGCACCAGCACTATAACCAATAATAATATATCTGAATAATTTTCCTATTGTCATTGTTATCATTGTAATATGGATGTTTGATCTCATAAAACCTAAGCTTACAAGTATAAGATCACCTATGGCAGGGAGAAATCCAAGGAAACCCATTACAGCTCCTTTGCCTTTAAGCCAACTTTGCATTTTTATGATCTTAGCAGGTTTTATTTTGAACCATTTTTCAAGCCAATCTACTTTGCCCAGCATCCCTAAGTAATAGCAGGTAGCACCTCCTAATGAATTTCCTATGGTTGCAAAGATAATACAAGCGACTATGTCCATTCCACTAGCTATCAAAGTGGCTAAAACCAACTCTGAACTGAATGGTAAAACGGTTGCTGCTAAAAAAGACGCAAGCAACAACCCCCATAATCCATATGCCGACAAACCGTCAATCACATCAAATAAATTTTTTAAATTAATGTGCTATTAACCAGTTTTCACCCATTCCTAAGTCAACCTTTAGAGGGACTGATAATTTATATGCATTTTCCATTTCATACGTCACAATATTCTTCACTTGCTCAAGCTCATCTGCTGGAACATTAAAGTTTAGTTCGTCATGAACTTGAAGAATCATTTTTGATTTTAGATTCCTTTTTTGCATGCTTTCATATATTCTAATCATTGCAACCTTTATTATATCAGCTGCACTTCCCTGGATAGGAGCATTGATGGCATTTCGCTCAGCGTAGCCTCGTACTATGGCGTTTTTCGAATTTATATCTGCTAAATATCTTTTGCGTCCGTATATGGTTTCAACATATCCTTTCTCTCTAGCTGAGTCGATAGAGCTATCCATATATTGCTTAACATCTGGGAACATTGCAAAGTATTCATCTATAAGATCCTTAGCTTCTCCTCTCGGAATGTTTAATCTCTGAGACAACCCAAATGGAGTAATTCCATAAATTATTCCGAAGTTTGCTGTTTTGGCTTTGTTTCGCATTTCAGATGTTACATCCTCAATATGCACTTTGAAAATTTTAGCAGCTGTTGCAGCATGAATATCCTGATTGTTATTAAAAGCCTCAATCATATTTTTGTCATTACTTAGATGAGCCATGATTCTAAGTTCAATCTGTGAGTAATCGGATGAAATAAACAGATCATTTTCATCAGGAATGAATACCTTTCTCATTTCTTTGCCCCGCTCATCCCTGATTGGGATATTTTGCAAATTGGGGTTGGTGCTACTTAGACGGCCTGTTGCTGCCACCGTTTGATTAAATGAGGTATGGACCTTGCCAGTATTCTTATTTATTAGTTGCGGAAATGCATCGATATATGTACTTAGTAATTTTTTTAGTCCACGTTGTTCAAGAATTTTATTCACTATTGGATGCGAGTCCTTTAGCTTTTGTAGTTCCTCTTCATTGGTGCTATATTGTCCCGTCTTCGTTTTTTTAGGTTTGGGAGATATCATTAGAGTGTCAAAAAGTACTTCTCCTATTTGCTTTGGAGAATTGACATTGAAATCAATACCAGCTATTGTTGTTATCTCCGTCTCGACTTCTAACAGCTCTTTGTTTAAATCTTTTGACAGGACATTTAATGCATCCAAATCCAGTTTTACTCCATTCCACTCCATGTCTGCCAAAACATATATTAATGGAGCCTCAATCTCGTCAAACAGCTTTTCAAGGTTGTTTGTTTTTAGCTCTTTTTCTAATATGTTTTTTAGCTTCAAGGTTATATCTGCATCTTCACATGCATAGTCCGAAACAGTCTTTGGATCGATATCTTTCATTGACTTCTGATTCTTACTTTTTGGTCCAATAAGATTTTCGATAGGGATTGTTTTGTACTTAAGATAGTTTTCAGCCATATAGTCCATGCTGTGTCTTAGCTCTGGATTTATCAAGTAGTGAGCCACCATCGTATCAAATAGCTTTCCCTTAACGTTAATGCCATATCCTCTTAGTACCAATATGTCATATTTTATGTTCTGACCGATCTTTTCTATGCTCTCATCTTCAAGTATATCCTTGAAAATATTAATTTGCTCTGTGGCTTTTTCTCGATCTTGTGAAATTGGAATATAGAAAGCTTCATTCTCTTTAATTGCAAATGAAATTCCAACTAAATCACATGTAATAGGATCTATGCCCGTAGTTTCTGTATCAAAACATATTGATTTTTCCTTTTTTAATTGCTTGGCTAGATCTGTGATTTGTTCAATTGTTTCGAGCATTGAATACTTTTGTTCAGATGGATCAAATTCGCTGCTTCCTGTAAGGGTTAGCTGACTATTTTCTGTAGAAGGAATATCGCCAAAGCCAAAGAACAAGTCGCCTTGTATTGGAATATTATTGTTTGCAGGAACTTCAGTTGTAATATTTAAAACACGTTTTAATAAAGTTCTAAATTCAAGTTCTTCAAAGATCCTTTTTATTTCATCCTCATTTTTTCCTTTAACTTCTAATTCATCTTCATGAATTTCAAATGGCACATCAATTTTAATTGTAGCCAAATATTTAGATAAAAGTATCTGCTCTTTGTTCTCTTCAATATTCTTTTTCTGTGCCCCTTTTAGTTGATCTGTATTTTCCAAAATATTTTCAATTGAACCAAACCTTTCCAGAAGTTTCTCCGCTGTTTTTGGTCCCACACCAGGGCATCCGGGGATGTTGTCAGAAGCATCTCCCATCAACCCCAGCAAGTCTATCATTTGTAAGGGGCTAGTTAAACCATATTTTTCCATAATAGTTTTGTCATTCATCTTGTCAAAACCAGTACTTCCAAATTTAGGTCTATACATAAATACATTCTCTTCGGTTAGTTGGCCGTAGTCTTTGTCTGGAGTCATCATATAAACATCAAACTTGCCTTTATCGATGTTCTTGGCAATTGTGCCAATTACATCGTCTGCCTCAAATCCTTCCACCTCTATCACCGGAATGTTATAAGCCTTAATGATATCTTTAATTATCGGCACGGCGAATTTTATATCTTCAGGAGTAGCCTCTCTTTGAGCTTTATATTCTTCATACTCATTGTGTCTGAATGTTGGCCCGGGAGGGTCAAAGACAACAGCAATGTGTGTAGGATTTTCTTTCTTTAGTAATTCCTCTAGTGTATTTATAAAACCAAATATTGCCGATGTATTTTGTCCTTTGGAATTTATTCTTGGATTTTTGATAAATGCATAGTATGCCCGATAAATAAGAGCATAGGCATCTAATAAAAAAAGTTTATTTTTTGACATTATATAGCTTGAGAATGATGATTAAATCGTAAAGTTACAAATATTTGATAGCTTTGCACCAAAATCTTTCTAATTTTGTAGTTCAATTAATGATAGAGATGGATCAAACCGCAATATTTAAAGAAGCAATTCAAGAAGAGCTGGTTCAATTTGATGCATATATGCAGATTGCATTGAAAAACAAGAATAGCTATGTAAATGATATTGTAGAATATGCTTTTAAAAGAGATGGGAAGAGAGTAAGACCAATGCTGGTTTTTCTTGTGGCTAAGGCCTGTGGTATGGTTAGTCCTGCCACTTATCATGGGGCTGTAACTGTAGAGTTGCTGCATGCGGCAACATTAATTCATGATGATGTGGTAGATGAATCTTTTGAAAGACGTGGAAGTCCTTCTGTTAATGCCGTTTTTGATAACAAACGTGCAGTTCTTGCAGGTGACTACGTGTTGTCATCGTCACTTATGGAGAGTGCCAAGACTATGAACTTGGAGGTTATATCAATTCTTGCAGAGCTTGGCAAAAATCTTGCTGAAGGTGAGCTGAATCAATATGTATTAGCAAATCAGATTTTGATAGACGAGAGTCGTTATTTTGAAGTAATCGATAAGAAGACGGCGTCTCTTATTCACGCTTGCACAAAAATTGGTGCAATAACAGCAAATGCTTCTAGTCATGTTGTTGAATCATTTGGTAATATAGGCAAGTATATTGGCATGGCCTTTCAAATCCAAGATGATATTTTTGATTATTTTTCGGAAGATATAGGAAAACCCACTGGTAATGACATAAGAGAAGGAAAAATTACATTGCCTTTAATTTATGCTCTTAATAACTCCTCACCAGAAGAGAGAGAGCAAATGATGTTAATCATTGAATCACGAGATTATTCTGTGCAAAATATTAATGCACTTCTTCAGTTTGCTAAGGATAGAGGTGGTATTGAATATGCTAATGGAGTGAAGAATGATTATCTTAGAAAGTCGGAATCAATTCTAAAAGAACTTCCGTTGAACCAAGATTTCAAAGAAGTATTTGATCTGTTTTTCTTTTATCTCAAAAATAGAAAGTTTTAATTGCGAAATTATAAGATACTACTTATACATACAAATCAAGAGAATCACACTTTTAAAGTGTGATTTTTTTGTGCTATTACTCAGTAATTTCTCTTAGTTAACCTCAATTCAAGTGATAGA
>CAYFTB010000149.1:0-5806 GCA_964345875.1 uncultured Proteiniphilum sp. | reverse complement strand
TCAACTGCAATGATGGTTTGTTCCATGTTTCTGGTTTGTCAAATTTGCTATAACGGGTTGAAAATTGGCGAGGGTGGCATTTTTACTCTAAACCTCAATTGAAGTAGAAACTTTGATTTCACTTAAACGTTCAATCGAAGACGTTTCTGCCACTCTTGCCAATTTTTTTGTTATGCACATTCGGTTTTTATTTTTAATCTATTGGTTGAATTTCATCTGAATATTCCTGATTATGCAATCCATATACCCTTGCAACTTCTTGATGTATTTCATTAGCATTAGTAAATTTTCCTAATAGGAATAACAAAATGTTATTTTTTAACCTTATTTCTTTTCCGAGTATTTTTTCATTCCAAAAAATATATTTCCAATTATTACTACTTAGATTAAAATCAATTTCTCGTAGTTTTCTTTTAAACTCCTCAATATCATTACTGTCAACAAACTTTTTATAGGCATTTGCGATTAATTCTTGTCCGACAGGTCTCAATAAAAGACTTCCCCCAGAGGGATCATTTCTTAAAATAGGTTTATTTTTAAGTTCAATATCTGTCTCTCCATTTATAAAATTTTCAAGTTCAGGAAAAACTTCAAATAATGTATCCCAAAATCCAATTGATTCTTGATAAAGTTCATCTACTACAGTGGCTTCTGGCCGTGAAGTATAAAACGAAGGAGATTTTGAATATAATTTCTTGTTTATTTTATTGATAGTTACTAATGTCGTGAAAGATTTATTATCAGATTTATAAATATTAGCTGTTTTGGAATTAGACAAAGCATTTGACTTAGATAAAATAGGGTGTTCCATTACTAATTTTCGAGCATTGATAGCAGCAACATCGTCTTCGTCAAGTATTATCAATTCAGCACCTCTGGGCTTTTCGGCATATTTGTTTAAAACTGTAAATAATCGTCTTGTTTTATCTACCTGCTTATGGTTGTGAATAACGAAAATAACAGGGATTTCTTTTTCAGCAAGTGAATGATCTTCTTCATACGCCTTTCGCAAACCCTTTAAACGATGTTGTCCATCAAGAGCAAAAATCTCTTCATCACCATATAAAGTTAGTATACCAAATTTACTTTCAAAAAATGAAATTTGCGATTCATCTAGACTATTACCATCAACTTCAATTTTATCATATAGATCAATGTCCGACCATTTTGGGTTCCCTTTGTGTATAGCAACAATTAGACTGTTGAAAAAGCGCTCCTCATTTATTTTTATATATTCCTTTATGGCTTTAATTCTATTTTGATTTATTTCTCTTTGAAGAATTCTGTTGATGTTTTTAGTATATAGTTCGTCAGATTCTGAAACTGTTATTACTCGATTGTCAGTAACTAAATCTTTTAATTTAATTACTGCGGAATAATATGTCCAATATCCGATATTTCCTCTTATGCAAGCTAAATTTATCATAACAGTTGTTTTAATATAAATTTCTAGTTTGTTCTGTCTTACCTCCAATTTTGGAATTCAAAGGAGGTACAATCTTTTTTATTATTTCACCTTCAATACGTGAAATTTCTTCATCTTCTTCATCGAAGGGGTAGAAATACACATATGTGTAATCAGGCCATAAATTGGTTAATAATACTTTATTTAAACTACCGTTAATATTGCCAATTTGACTTTTATACTCATCAAATCTTTTAAAGAAATTAAAATTTGTTTCACCTGCTCTTACACGGCCCACATACAATAGGTGATTAATAGCTGGCTTAAATGGATGGTTAGGTTCTAAAAAAAACATATAAAGACCTTTTTTTGTTTTTATAGAAGAATCCATATTGTTTTTAATATCTCCATCAAATTTAATTTTAACAGGGTTTGGTAAATTAGAAATACTTAAAGATTGCCACATTTCAGGATGATGAATGACATTAAGCATATATCTGTTTTCTACAAAATGATTATTAATTTCATCTATACTTAAAACCTCCATAAACTATAAGTTTTGCCAAAATTGTTTAATCTCAAATAATTCACCCTTATCAAATTCTTTCATATTAGAAATTGCTTGACCTTTCTGAATTTTTTCAAGACTTCGATAAGCCTTAGTGCCATCTTTATCACTGAAACCTAGGAATTTATTAATTGCTTTTGTATTTCCTTTGTCTTTTACATTGAGTAAATACGATATTTCGCACATACTAGAGAAATCAAAACTTGGTTGATTAAACTCCTCAATTCCTTGGGATAATAATACAATAGAAACACCTTTGGAGCGTATTTCTCGTAAGATTTTTTCTAAAATTTCCTGATATTTTTTTTCTTTAAAAATCACATGAGCCTCATCGATTAATAAAACATATCGCATTGCACGAAATCCATTTTCAACTGGTGTGTTTTCCATATTCATAAACACATTATAGATGTAGTTTATAATTAGAAATAAAGAGGTAAAGCGAACAGAATTAGATAAATCACCTGATAGAGAAAGGTAAATGTTTTCGTTTAAGAAGTTTTTAATTGTTTTATCTTCTTTAAAAACTTCATAACG
Source organism: uncultured Proteiniphilum sp. (assembly GCA_964345875.1). GTDB lineage: Bacteria > Bacteroidota > Bacteroidia > Bacteroidales > Dysgonomonadaceae > Petrimonas. The sequence goes on along the minus strand of CAYFTB010000149.1, from coordinate 3,296 downwards.
ACTTAACTCATCAATAATTTCAGTTAATGTATCTCGCTTTTCTCCGACAATATCTAAAAGTTGCTCATTAATTTCAGAAATACTAGGAAACTCTCCTGGCTTTTTAGTTATAAACGCTTCATTGGTTGCTTCTCTTAAAATTCCTCGTTGTTTAATCCCAATATTTGAATATTTACAGATAATATCAACAAATTTGTCAATCCCCATTTGCTTATTAACGTCATTTATACTGTCAATAAATGAAAGAGGATTTACTGGAAATGGAACCTCTGGTGCATTAATGAATTTAGCTTTTGTTCTATCAAAAAATGGTTGAAGCTCAACTAAATCGTCATCTTTTAGTCCTTTGAAATCTAAATAAATAAAACTAACATGATGATTTGATTTTTCTGTAATTTCCTTTAATAATTGTAAAGCAAATTGAGTTTTTCCTGTCCCTGAACTTCCCGCAACAGCAATGTGATTATTGTTATAGGAGGAAGTATCGTTGAAATTTAGAATAATTTCTTCTTTCGGATTATTTAGTTTATTCCCAATACATAATTTGATGGCATCGCTAAAATAAGATTTCTCTATATTTTGGTTGTTATTTCTTACTGCTCCTAAGTCAACTTTAACAGTATCAAGTAATGAAATTCCTTTATCCAAATGCTCTGTTAAGAAATCTAAAAAAGTGTAATTACTACTGGTGTTGAATAAGTTGTCCATTAGCTCTAATCCGTGGTCAATGTGTAACTTTATGTACTTAGGAATGTTTTCATTAGTTTTATATATGCCATAATGTTGACAAACTAAAGCTATAAAAAAATCCCGATGTTTTGCATCAAATAAAATATGGTCTTTGTATTCTTTGCCTTTTGAATCATAGAAATTGAATTCAGTTGAAGAAAATTGTCTTCCATTTTGTAATGAATAACCTAAAGCAATTCTAGCAATAACATTTTCTTTTGTACCTACAGGTAATTTAGCTGTAAGTTTTCTTACTATTTCTTGATTAGCTTCTGATGTTCTGATATTAATCTGCATAGAGTTCGTTATATGTTTTTATTAAATCTTCTGGATTGGATTCTACAAACTTAGAAGCATCCGTACTAAAATTATGAATGATATAGGATTTGCCTATATTACCTTTTAATAATTCAAACTCACTTTCGGTAAGTTCTTTATGAATTAATGGGAAAAGGATAACTTGCTTAGAAACATTTGGATAAAATTCTTTAATAACATTTTCTGCATGATCTTTATCAAACTTCTGCATTGGAGAGTCAATGAAGACAGGAAATTCAATGTCAGATTCATCAACTAAAGCTTTTAAAAGAGCAGTAGCATACATTTGCCTTTCACCCATTGATAGTGAACCTTTATCAATTTTTTCGTTTCTAGAATTGAATAGATTAATGTCAACATCATCACCTGCTTGATTAATATCAACCACCACTTTTTTTATAAATCCTTTTTTGTGCATTAAAACATTTAGTTCGCTCAGGATATTTTCTTCAAGTTTCTCCTTAGTAGTTACTTTGAATCTTTTAATAAACTCCTTTAAGTTTGATATTAATTCCTGCGTTTTTGCATCTTTTTCAGAATATTTTCTAGAGTCATCTAATTTCTTTCTTAACTCTTCTTGCCTCTGTTTCAAGGTTTTAATTTCATTTTTCAACGAGCCAATTTTCTCGCCAAAATCATAGATGTCATTTTCAATTGAGAGTACACGCTTATCTAATTTGTTTTTATCATTTCTTAATTGTGCTATATACTCATCCTCGGCATCTTTTTCAGCATTTCTGATTTTTCTACGAATAGAATCTATATTAGTTTTTGAACGCAAATATTCATCACTTAAACGCGTGAATATTTCTCTAAATGTATGTTTTAAGTTATTGATTAAAGCATTAAATTCATTCATTTCAGAGTCAGAAAAATCATGAAGAGTTACAAAATTAGAAGGTAAGTCTGGCACATCAGAAAAGAAATGTTTTTTGATTAAACTTTTAATTTGAGTTTCATAAAAATTTCTAATTTCAGTACCAATTACTCCTTTAAAATTTTTCTTTTCTTCTTCCAACTCATCAAGAATTCTATTTGTTTTTTCTCCTACATCGTCTTGTTTGAATTTTCCTTCCTTATATTTTTTTTCATTTTCCAGTTGATCTGAAACTTCCATTAAAAGCCCACCGCTTAAACCAAAAGGAATTAAATCATAAAGTTCTTTTAAATCACCTTGTAAGTCATTAATTTTTTCGGTTAATGTATTTTCTTCTGATTTTAAATCATTTAATTGTTCTAAAGTCATCATGTTACCCTCTTGAATAAGCTTCATTTGGATTTCATTTGATTCACTTTGTTTTTCAATTTTTTCTTGATTTAATTCTTCAATCTCTTTGTTAACTCCCTCTATTTCAATAAGCTTATTTAAAATATCCGTTTCAACTTGATTGAATTCAGATCTTTCTTGAGGTTTTGCTGATTTTTTTCTGTATTCATCTTGAATATTTTCAAGCTGATCTTTTAAATCCTCATATTTTTTTATACCTAAAACCTCGGTATAAGCTTTACTTAATAATCTCCTTTGTTCAGGAGAATTGATTTCTGCTAAAGAAACAATTTTTTCAGCATCAAAGAAGAAGAATTTTGCAATTTCAATAGGCAAAATAAAATCTCTAATGAAAATTTCTTCGCCATCCTGTTTACCTTCTGTTGTTAAATCTTGGATTAATTCATTTTGATAACCGTCTATCAAGACCTCCACTTTATCACTTGCACTTGTAATTACATCATAGGTTCTTGTAATTTTGATTTCTTGACATGTGATTTCTGGAATTTTAACGTCTGTAAATGTTACGGAAACAGAAAATTTTGTTTCTCCTTCTGATTTGGCTAATCGGTTTAAACTATTCCCAATGTATTTACCATAACCACCTTTGTCGGCAATTTCCTTTTGATACAATTCATCAACTTTTTCCATTTGCCTTCCATATAAACACCATACTAAAGACATTAAGAAAGTTGTTTTACCAAATCCATTTTTACCACTTACTACAATTATATTTCTATTTTCAGTTGGTAATAAGTTAATCTTATTTTTGCCTTTATAAATTCGGAAATTATTAAGTTCTATTTCTTTTATGAACATTATTCAGTTTCTTTTTTTAGATGTTCCTCAATTCTTGTCTCTATATCATATTTCAACCCTCTTTTTCTGTTGAGCAGAGATTTGTTTTTTTGCAGGGTTAAAAGTTCTTGAATCAACTCGAAGTTATTCGGGTTTTCTTCACAAGTTTCTTTAAGTAACTCTA
>CAYFTB010000148.1:0-5825 GCA_964345875.1 uncultured Proteiniphilum sp. | reverse complement strand
TGGGGTTTCCTCTATTTCCTTTACAAGAAGAAAATCTTTCTGAAGGTTTAATTTGACATAATATTGCTTTTTTAAATGTTCTGTTGCCGGAACAGTGTTAAAACCATTATTAATTCGAATATTTGTTTCTTTTGTTTAAAAATATATTTATATTTGCGCTTGTTGGTCCGATTTATTTTTTTTTAAAAGCGTGTAATTAGAGTTTGAATTATGATGTTTTTGTTAACTAATAAGGAATATTGGACTTTAAGTATCAAGGAGTAATTAAATAATTTAAAAAACTTAAGAATGAAACAGCAAATTGTTCGAAAACTATGGAGGGGAGCTATGCTTACGTTTGTATCTTTGTTATACACGTTTAGCCTTTTTTCTCAAAACAATGTTACTGTAAGCGGAATAGTTACTGATGATGAGGGTTTTGAAGTCATTGGTGCAACCGTTATTGTATCTGGCGATGCTTCTAAAGGTACCATAACTGATATTGATGGCAAGTACGTCTTGTCTAATGTGCCAGTAAATGGTTCGTTAGAGTTTAGTTATGTAGGTATGAAGACCAGTATCATCCCTGTGAATGGCAGAACAAATATTAATGTTACAATGTCTGCCGATACAGAGTTACTGGAGGAGATAGTGGTTGTGGGATATGGTACCCAAAAGAAAGTGAATCTAACCGGAGCAGTTGAATCGGTTAGTGGTTCTGTATTGGAGAATCGTCCTATCACTAATATTGGTCAGGGGCTGCAAGGTGTGGTACCCAACCTTAATATTTCAATGAATAACGGAGGTGCTCCGGGAGCGTCATCGAAGTTTAATATTCGGGGTAATACATCTCTGAACGGCGGTAGCCCTCTGGTCTTGGTGGATAATGTGCAGATGGATCCCAACCTGGTGAATCCTGATGATATTGAATCTATTTCTGTTTTGAAGGATGCGGCCTCCTCTGCAATCTACGGAGCACGTGCAGCATATGGTGTTATCCTGATTACAACTAAAAAGGGTAAGATAGGTCAAAAGCCTGTAGTCCAGTTCTCGTCTTCAGCATATTGGCAATCTCCGGCATTGTCATTTCACAACGTAAACTCAATGCAGTTTTTGGAGATGAAAGACTTGGCATACCAAAACGGTGGTGGAAGCGGGCATTATTATCATGAGAAAATATATGAGTATGCAGAAAAGTATTTTAATGGAACATACGATCAGCCGGTATTCTTCGATGAAAGTATAGACCCATACAAATACCAATATGTTGGAAATACTGACTGGTGGAGAGAGTTATACAAAACTTCTTTTTCATCAATATATAATGCCAGTATTAATGGTGGAGATAACAAAACAACTTATTATGCCTCATTGGGTATGAATGACCAAGGGGGGATGTTAAAGGCCGGTGACGACAAATATCGCAAATATAATGCAAATATTAATGTGTCTTCCAATTTAACAAACTGGCTAAATCTTTCAGCCAAAATATCACACGCATATACTGATGAAACGCATCCAACCGGGGGTACAACAACCATGAATGCAACAGCATATTCAGGACTATCTGCATATAGCGGTATGATGAAAAATGACCTGAGTCCCTTGATGCCCATAAAACATCCTGATGGAAATTATGCGGGACAAGGTAGTTATACTAACCCCGTAGCCATTCAGGAGCAGGGTGGTAATGCTGACTATAAGCAAAATGACCTCTGGATGACAGGTGCTATTAGACTTACACCCCTTAAAGGCTTAATAATTAATGCCGATTACACTTGGAACTATTATGGTAAGTCAACAACTCAGCATGTGAAGAATTTTTATGATTATACTGCTGTTCTCGGAACAGAAAACTATTACCCCTGGACCAACCCAAGTAGTGTTACATTGACTAATGATGATGATTATTATTATGCTCTGAATACTTTCGCCGAATATACATTTTCATTGAAAGATGAAAATAATCATAACTTCAAAGTTATGGCAGGGTATAACCAGGAAAGAAAATCTACAAAATTCCATTACACAGGACGTAAAAATTTGATTGACAACGACAATCCATCTATTAATCTGGCAACAGGCGATATCGCCACAAGTGGCAGTCAAAGTCATTGGGCTATAAATGGTTTCTTCTCTCGTATAAATTACGATTATAAAGGACGTTATCTGTTGGAGATGAATGGACGTTATGATGGTTCTTCAAAATTTGCAAAGGGAAATCGATATCACTTTTTCCCATCCGTGTCAGCAGCATGGCGTATTTCTGAAGAAGCATTTTGGGAGCCCATCAGCGATGCATGGAGTAATATGAAACTTCGTTTCTCATATGGTTCTTTAGGAAATCAGGTAGTTGATGAGTTAGGGAATTTCCCATATTTGGCAAGTTATGGAGTCAATACAAAATATGGTCATCTTTTGGGTGGCGGACTACCCGTAGCTGTATCTGCACCGGGATTGGTTAGTTCTTCATTTACGTGGGAAACGGTAGATCAACTAAATATAGGATTTGATGCTACATTCGTTAAAAATCGTTTGAATACTACGTTCGACTGGTATCGTCGTAATACAAAAGATATGCTTACTGCAGGACAAGCACTACCTGCCGTATTGGGCACAAGTGTTCCCAGGGAGAATGCAGCGGACATGAAGACAGAAGGTTGGGAATTGTCTATTGGCTGGCGAGATCAGCTTCCTAACGGTATAGGTTATCACATAAGAGGTGTGTTGGCAGATTACCAATCTACTATCACACGATTTGCTAACCCTACAGGATTAATCAGTCAGTATTACGTAGGTAGAAAAATAGATGAGATATGGGGCTATGTGTCCAACGGATTATATCAAACCGATGCTGAAGCTGCTGCAGGTCATGATCAGTCTTATCTGTATAGTGGTAAATGGGGCGCGGGTGACGTAAGATACGAAGACCTGGATGATGATGGTAAAATTAATATCGGCTCCAACACATTGAGCGATCCGGGGGACAGGAAGATTATTGGAAACAGCACACCCCGTTATTCATATGGTATTACCGCAGGTATTGATTATAAAGGTATAGACTTTGAAATGTTTTGGCAGGGTATTGGCAAACGCGATTATATGCCGGGCGGAAGCGCATTTTGGGGATTCACATCTGAGTGGGACACTCCTTTAAAAACTGCACTTGATTACTGGACAGAGGATAATAAAAATGCTTATTTTGCCCGTCCCAATTGGAATAACGGAGGTAATAGACAAACATCTACCCGCTATCTGCAGGATGCAAGTTATATAAGGTTGAAAAATATTACTTTAGGTTATACATTACCGCAATCAGTAGTTTCTCAGTTCAAAATTCAACGTCTGAGATTTTTTGTGCAAGGTGAAAATTTATTCACTTTTACACCATTAATTAAATCATTTGACCCGGAAACTATTAATAATATGACTTATCCTATCAGTAAGAAAATGTCTGTTGGATTAAATTTGACGTTTTAAATTTAACATCTAAAAGAATATAACAATGAAATTAAGATATATAATATACATTGGTGTTTTATTAGGTTTGCTTGCAGCTTGTGATGTAACAGACCTGTCGCCAAAGGATTCGTTTACAGATGAGTCTTACTGGACTTCAGTAAATGATTTGAAACTATATGCTAACGGATTATATGGAAATCTGGGCGGACCAACTCCAACCGGAGATAATGTAAGTGATAACTTTGTGACAAATAATTACAGTAGTTTCCTTTTTAATGAATTGACTATTCCTTCAGCAGCAGGATCAGATAATGGCTGGTATTGGAACACCATTCGCAACTGTAATTATTTTATGCAACGTTACAGCAAAGTACAGGGTGTTGAAGAAGAAATCAATAAATATGTCGCAGAGGTGCGTTTCTTCAGAGGATTGCTTTATTACGATAAAATTAAAGCATTTGGAGATGTGCCCTGGTATGAAAGTGATTTACAAACATCGGACACCGATGAACTGTATAAACCAAGGGATGACAGAGATTATGTGCTGGGAAAAATCATTGAAGACTTTGAATTTGCCATTAAGTGGTTGCCCGGCAAATCAAGTGCTGAAAGCGGGCGTCTTCATAAAGATGCTGCTAAAACACAATTAGCGAGAATTTGTTTATACTATGGTACATATAAAAAATACCATAATGAAAGCTCGTCAGGTGATTTGTCTTCAACTTCATTATTGCAAAAAGCAGCAGCGCTGGCAAAAGAAGTAATGGACTCAGGTAATTACTCAATTGTAAAAGGATCTGATGCAGGTAGTGACCAGCTCGCTTTTGCTGGATATCCATTATATTATTCCAATCAATTTACACAAGTAGATTTAAGCACAAATGCAGAGAGTATTCTTGCTCGTTATTATGAAGAAGGAATATTGACTCATGAGACTGGTCGTCAGGTTGGTGAAAATGGAATGGGGCTATCAAAAGATTTTGTGGAATCATTTTTAATGAGAGATGGTACTCCAATTCATAATGCCGGGTCAGGTTATAAAGGTGATAATAACCAGAGCGATGAATTTGAAAACAGAGACCCGCGCATCTATCAGATTATAGATAATCAAAACAAACCTTACACAGTGTTGAATGGCGAGCAGATCACAAATCAGGTGGCAAATGTGGTTGCCAGCCAGGGTGTTACCGGTTATCCATGTGTGAAGTTTCGCTCATCAAACTCAAAACAGGCTGAGGCTAGAAATACTTATTATGATTGGTTCGTTTATCGTTATGCAGAGGTACTGTTAATATATGCCGAAGCGCAGGCAGAGTTAAATCTTTGTACGCAGGATGTATTGGATAAAACTATTAACCTCCTTCGTGACCGAGTTGAAATGGCACATTTGAGTGTAACCCCTGTTGCGGATGCCGGTGCTGTTGATTATGGATACGATGTGTCGAATCTGTTGTATGAAATCAGGAGAGAGCGCCGTATTGAGCTAATAGCAGAAGGTTTTAGACTTGATGACCTTAAGCGTTGGAATGCAATGAAACTGCTGGAGAATCCCAAGACAATGTTTGGTTTGAGGATTACTGATGACGTAATAGCGACTTATGCCGGTGCGAATATAACGTTTGGTGGTGATTCAGGAAGGCCCACTATTGAATATGGCGGGAATACATATTTATATCAATACGCTGCATCAAAATCACTAAATGAAGCGGGGCGTAAGTGGACTGATGGTGACCGCAGGTGGTTGTCTCCCATTCCAACAAATGAAATAACATTAAATTCAAATTTAATTCAAAACCCCGGTTGGAAATAATAATTGCAGAGGGCTGTCTCTAAAGGCAGCCCTTTTTTGTTATATCTTTGTGGTGAAATATATGTTTAAAACAGGTCTAACCATGACTGTATAGTTACATTAATTATGAAAACTAATTTTTTAGCTACCGGTTTATCACTGGCCGCAACTTTGTCACTATCTGCACAACAAAAACCCAACGTAGTCTTTATAATTGCCGATGACCTCGGCTACGGTGATTTGAGTTGCTTCGGGCAGAAAAAGTTTGAAACACCAAATATTGATCGCCTTGCACTGAATGGTATGCGGCTTACCAACACCTATTCGGGTACTACGGTAAGTGCGCCCTCACGTGCCAGCCTGATGACGGGCTTGCATACAGGTCATACTCCCATCAGGGGTAATATGGAGCTGAAGCCCGAAGGGCAATTTCCGCTTCCGAAGGAAACCTATACCATGTTCGATATGTTTAAGGCGGCAGGTTACACCACGGGCGCATTTGGGAAGTGGGGGCTGGGGCAGCCAGGCTCTGTGGGTGACCCCAACAATCAGGGAGTGGATGAGTTTTTTGGATACAACTGTCAGTTGCTGGCCC
>CAYFTB010000147.1:0-5847 GCA_964345875.1 uncultured Proteiniphilum sp. | reverse complement strand
CTTCATAGCTTTCTCCAAAATCCAACTCAGGAGCAGGCTGCGAAGCTGCCTGCTCTAAGTCGGCGAGGAGATGGGTGATGTAGTTTTGCATGGTCTAATATATGTCTGTTATTCAATAGTTAGCTTAACAAATCCAAATATATCACTATCTTCATCAATTCTTCTGGATTTAGGGAAGTCTAATCCTTCATATCTATTATTATTAGGTCTTGAAGCAGGAATTATATCGCTATCCAAGTTTTGAAGCTTTTCCGACCATCCACCTGTAATAAAACGCCAACCAGAAGCATGTCCAACTCTTAAAACACATGATTCACCATTATTACAATCGTTTATTTTCTTTAAAATATATTGCATTTCTTCAACATAATATTCACCATCTGATTTTTCACTACCTACATTTTCCCAGTACGCTATTTCATCTTCAACAAGCCGGCGAGTATGTTCGTTTATTAACATAAAAAGTGAACTTACGCTTAGAATATCAACGGGCATTTCACCCAAGACATGAAATTTAGATTTCACAAATTGATAATACTCCTTTGCGACATTTAAATTTATGTGTGAAACACTTTCTGTTCCTATAGCTTCAACCAATTGAGGTTTACTTTCATCCAACAAGGTTTCATGATTTGATCTTATATTTAAATTAATCATTCTGGTTGCTATCACACTGTCTTTATCAAAATAGGCATCTCCTACTCTGATAAATCTAAAAATATCGCTGTTGGGATCTTTACCAAATAATTCTTTTTCAATTATTTCCGCTGAAACAATCTTATTTCCTCTCCTATCAGTAGCTAAGGAGCCATCTCTCTTTCTAATAAATATTTTATCTTCTCTATCTTTAATTCTTTCTGACAAAACAGCTAAAATAGCTGTCCTTATGGCACCTTTCAATGAACTTCCTGGAATATAAGGTAATCCCAACCCATTGTGAATAATTTCTTTTAATGTATCATTAGCTCTGATATCATTTGCAAAACAAGTAATATACTGCTTCGAATAATCGCTCACCTTACTATTGGGAGCAAATCTTTTTACTAAATCTGTGGTTAGTTCCCTCTTTTCGATACTTGATAACCAGTCATCTACACGCTCTTGTCCTATAAGCTCAAGTACCTTCCGTTCATCTATAATATGAATAAAAGAATCTTCACCATCTCTTTCAATTACAAAATCAGAATTATTTTGTAATAAATTTCCGGAACCTATATGAACCGGAGTTAATGTATCTATCTTTACTTTACTCATTATTAATCAATTTAATTGGTATATTAAAGGGTCTTCCACTACGATATACCGGATGCATACTCTCATCATTCCACTCAGGCCTAAGATCTACAATCTTACCAAATAACTTTTTATCGGTTTCAAAAACAGCCCCAGTATTAAACATATAAACTGACTTTTTTCTTAAATGTCTCAAATCTGAATTTGTACTTCCGGCAATGTATCCGCCACGCAAAACTAACTCATATCTTGATTTTTTTAGATTGAGTTGCTTGACCTCTTCTGCATTAGGCAGAAACATGGATAATGATAATTGATGTGTTGCGTCCTTTACATCTGGCAAATCTAAAGTTGACAATTCAACATCAAACTTGCCACCTCCTATATTTTTATCAGTACCTAATCCCATTTGTCCCAATTCCTTAAATAGTGAAACTATTTCTTCAAAAACTTCATCATCACAATCAATGATAATAAACAAACCAGCTCTTGAATCATAAAATCTCCATTCAAAGAAAAATGGATCGGATTTACTTTCTTCACCTCTTGGTACACTTACTCTTTGCCCAACTTCAGCTATTGATAGCTTATCAAATTTGGCATTTTCTATAATAAACTCTTTGTTTATTTGCTCATTATTTATAATCAAGCTTTTCCCTTGAATCAGTTCATTCCAAAGTGAAGATTCAATGTATTTAACCCCTTTCAGTTTTTTTCTATAATTATGTTCCTCCTCTCCGCTTACTTTCACATCAATTTTCCCATGTGCTTTAGGAAGAAAGTAATAACTCTCCCAAAAAGGAAAAGCAGAACTGACAGAAAATGAACTTAAAAACTTTTCTAAATCTTCAGTCTTACCTTTTTGTGCGCGTATAGCAGCTAAAGCAGAAGAAATAGTATCACTTTTTAAATTATCAGCTGAAAAATCATAATTCTCTTTGCCTGTACCGATATGGATTGGGGTTAAGTTCTTTAGTTTTATAACCTTATATGTAGCCATATCTTAATATGTTTTATCTAGGCCGGTTTCGTTACTCAACTCAATTAATACTTGACCGTACCCTCGTGAGCCATGTCCTCCTAAATAATCGTCATGTAATAAGTCTATAGCTTGATGAAGAGTGGTCTTTAATTGATTTTCGTCTTCTCCTTCAAAAACATTCAATACCATATTCAGTTTAAATTGAGCACCTGCCGGAACACGCTCAAAAGTTCGAGGATTCGCTTTTGCGGTAACACGATCAATGGCTACTTCTGTTTTTGTCTCAGTATAAGGAAGATCGGTGTTTGCAAACTTTTCCGGATCATCAATAAGTTCTGCATCACGAACTATAAGGCGTGATGCTCTGCTTGAATCACTATCACCAGATACTCCAAAAAGAGCACCTGCCTTAGAGTTTGCATCATTTGTTGGTCTTCCATTGTTTGTTTCTCCGTTGTATATTTCAACCAATGAGCGTAACTTACCTTTCAATGAACTTCCTGGAATGTAGGGCATATTATTTATAGGATTTCTAACTACAAACTTATCGGGTCCTCCAATATTTAGAGCTGCATTAGTTCCTCCAATATGTAATCCGGTTTTAAGAGTGATAGTACCGGTATATATAATTTTTTTATTTAATTTTATCATGACTTTTAGTTTTTATGTTTAAAATTTGTTCAAATAAATACGACTATTAATCTTTTCCTCCGTATGATTTATGAAAAGCAAGAATTGACTCAAAAAGATTACAAAAATTCACAAAACTCTTTTGATCGACTACTTTTTTTGAAGTCTCATCAAATATAAGTTTAAATAACTCAAGTCCCTTATTTTTGTCGTCTCTTCCTAATGCATAAGCTACTTTCGGACGAAGTAATAAAAAAGAAGCTTTTTCTTTTTCAAAATCTCCCATTTGAATCCTTTTAATTTCACCATAAATACTTCGTATTTTCGAATTAGTTAAGCCGTTTTTAGCCATATACTTTCCTGCTTCGTCAGAAAAATCAATCATAGCCTCGTCAGCTTTATTGGTTATCCAGACATGATCAATAGTTTGATTTTGTAGCCACTCTTTTGGCTTCTCAGTTTGTTGGCCCCCCCGTACATTAGATGGTTTACCAAAGTTTTTTTTATTTCTTGAATCTTGCATAATAATGATATTTAAAAATTTATTTATTAGTTCTTATTTCCAATTCAGCCCAACGACAAGCAAATGCCCATAATTCAATAGGATGATATTCGGTAGATAAAGCTTCTCCATTCAATTTATTTTGTTTTCCATAAATTTCATTTTTACAATTATCAATTAAAGTTTTCACTTCTGTATCTGTATTTCGTGTAATCATTCTACCCAGATCATAAGGAATCATCCAATATGTTTTCAGATTGGTTATTTTATGGTTTTCAACCTTAGCATTTTCCCTATGTTGTAATATTTTACCGATGAAAGAACTTGGAAGTTTAGCTTCATTTACTAATCTTTTTATCTGGTCTTTAAGTTTTTCAACAGTTGAAAACTCTTTATCCCAATTTAGAGCTGTGCCCATAAACGAAATTGAGTTTTTTTGTAATTTACCTACATAATGATTCTTTGCATTTTTCTCCTCTACTTCACTATATTGAGAAGCTTTCATTATAGGATATTTAGGAGTAACTATAGCAACTCCTCCAGATAATGAAAATGCTGAGTTTTTGCATGTAAACTCCTTAAAATCATCTTTTATCTTTATAGCTAATTTTATTGCATCTTCCCATGACCCTACAATAAACAAGTCATCCCCACCACTATAAACTATAAATGACGTATTTGGCGCAATCTCCCGTTGGATAGTATTTAAATAACCTGAGAAAAAATAATCAAACGAACGACTCAATGCAGCGAATCTCGATAGCGTTGCTCGCTCTTTTTGAATACCTTTTTGAAAGATATTACCTAAATTATCTACGTCCATCCGTAATACTCCTAGTCGTTTGAAAGCATCAGACGATTCTTTATTACAAAACTCGTCAAATGTTTTACCATCAAAAGTGTTACCGCCATAAAATTCTAATCCATAGATATTGTTTGCACCTTGAATCATAATTTCATCACTTTCTCCAGCAAACATAAAGTCACAGTTTCCTTCCTTTCCATTAAAAGTAACGATTGTTACTTTATCGGCTGAAGTACGAAGTTGTTCTTGCATACTCTCAAGCTCCTTCCTTTTTAACATGTAGAAAAAGAAACCTAAACCCGCTGGTTCAATAGGGTTTTTATCTTTCCAGTAAGGTATTTCACCATCTGATATAACAAGCAACTCTGACTCTCTTAATCTCTTGCCCAATTCGATTTGCTGATATGTGCTTTGTTTAACTATTCCTATTTCAGATATATTTTTTTTCTTTTCGTTTTTACGGAATCCTTCTCCTGTTATCGAATCTGTTTCGACTCCAAATATCATTGGTTCAAAGAAGCTTGTATAATTATTTTCAATCAGATGAGAAAATTTATGAAATTTCTTAAGATCACGCTTTTTAAATAATTCTTCCCAACTCTTATTGATATTTTCACCTTTTTGATTCATTAGAGTATCTTTCGACATCTCAATGTAATCTAGTGCAACAAATAGATTTGAACCATGCGCTTCAAACACTTTTTCTTCAATAGTCTTTGTTATAACATCAAGTTTTGTTCTTGTATCCTTTGTATTTGGAGCAATAATATAAAAACTACCTCCTGGATGGTAAATCACGCTTGCTTGATACAGATTCAGTTCTTTTAGAATGTATTTTACTACTGCATCAGATAAAAGTCGTAAATAAAATGATCTCCCTTTTAGATTTTTACCTGCATACTTTGAAACAATCTGATATATATAAGTCTGAATTCCACTAAAATCAGCACCTATTAATAAAAAAGGATTCTCAGACTGTTCTTCCTCTTGATAATAATCGTATAAACATACAGCTAAAGCTGCTGTCGTTTTAAGATGGTCATAAAGAGATACATCAGCAAAATGGATAGTGCTTGCTGGTACTGTACTTGTATATTTAAATAATAAGTTTAGTAATGTTTCACTAAAAGATTTATATGTATTTGCTTGTATAAATTTAAAATCCCTATTGAAGTCATTCCATAGTTTATTATAATCAGGTGGCAAATCAAAATCTTTTTTCGGAAAGAAATCTTTTGACAAAGTCAATGGTTCAACAGGTAAATGACTCCAATCTGTCTTGCTTTCTAGCTTACCTACAGACAAGCCAATTGTCTCTAAAATAGAGGTCATTCTTTTCTTTTTAAAAGCGTCCCAATTGGACTCTCTTTCGTCCTGGGCATCTTGAAGTGCAAGCTCAGAATCTCTATCCATCCCTGCAGACAATGAGTCAGCTTCTTTGATAATCTTGCCTAAATCAGATTGCTGAAGGTATGGTAAATGATGTCCTGCGGAGAGTTGAAGAATACTATTTCTATCTCTTAAATCGGATAGATCTGAACCAATAAGATTTTTGATCACAGCTTCGTTTTCAATTATAAACTGAGCTGTCCACAAGGCATGTTTATGAGTCGTAGTACCATTAAAAGATGGTAAAACCACCATCTCTAAATCCTTTACTTTTTGTTTAATGTATTTACTTGTAGCAACACTCCC
>CAYFTB010000146.1:0-5851 GCA_964345875.1 uncultured Proteiniphilum sp. | reverse complement strand
TATCACGTTGTTATGAATAAATTTGGTGCTACATTTCATCTGTTTACATCACGAACAATCAAAATCTACATATGAAATTTTATTATATAGATCACGAACAGTACAATTCCGCATGTGGATTTGTATTATATATAGCACGAACGATAGAAATATATATGTAGATTTAGATTGTATAGGTCTTATACAATAGAATTATAGTGTAGATTTTAGACATCACCAATATGAGTTATTATTATTGGATGGTCTTTTTAATCATTCACGGATGGATTGATTGGTTCGGGATGAAACTTTTTATTTTGCTAGGAAATATTTGTTTTTTCGGTATAATTGGATCAGGTATTTAAAAGATTAAACAATTCAATCACTGATATTATCTATCACTTACAACCATTCGCCTTAAGATATACTCTTAAAACCTCCACCGTATGAAACTAAACACATCCATGCGAGTAGAACCAGCGATAAGCTCGGTGGAAGAGCCAATTGTGTCTCTGTCAAAATAGTTGGTATAGCCAACTTTGATTGATAGTGACAACTGGGGGCTAAAGTTGTAGCGAGACGAGATTGCCAATCTCACCCCCTTACCATAAAACGAAGGCATATAGAAAGTGGACAGAATATTACGTTCGTAAGAGTATAAGCGGGCTGCATGAGAGTCAGCGGAGAAATAACCTGCATAAAAATCACCTTGAATCTTATCGCTACCCCTATAACTTACCGACTGCGAAAACATATAACCACTCTCGCGATCGAGAGGAGTTTGCCTGTAAAGTGCAACGTCAGCAGTAGATTTTACATCCCAACCTCTTGCCAATGATCCTAGGTAGCGAAGTCTTACCTTTTGAGTGGCATAAGGCAAAACCGCCTTACTATCATCTTCCAATCTAGCATTTTGCTCCTTTTGCTTATACTTATACCTTACTTCAAAAGTGGAGTAATTATTCAGTTTATATTCGCACATCAGATAGGTATCCATGCCCGATGAGGGTGCATCAACCTGATATTTTAACCATGGAAACCTAAATAAATCGATATAAGCGGTGATAGATATTTTTCGAAAAGGGCGGGCACTTGCACCAAGATACACTCCATTCTCATTTTGCACTCTGCTACTCTCCGTAAATGCCTTTGCATGAATTGCATTATATGTCACAGGCAAATGTCGATGAAGCAGCGAAAAGGTATAAAGATAATCGGGCATATATTGCAAGATATTAATAGTGGCAACAGATCCATCAGGAGCTATAGCAGTTTCACCAGCAATTGAAACCTTTGGCAATCTGTAGGAATAGTCTATGCTAAAATTATAATTTGAATGGTCGCGAAGATAGAATATATTATAGTTTGCAAATCTAGGGTTTAACATCCTGCTGTATGAGTGATACAAACCGCTAACCCCCATTTGGAGTGATTCTTTTCGCCAGCTGATATTTGCACCTACAACCTGCTCCCTCGAGTTATTCTTCTTCTCCATTTCAAGTGGAGTTCTGTGATAACCATCCGTTTTAAAGGATGTTATATCTCCATCGATGGAGAGATTTGCATCAAACCTTTTATTAGAATAAAAAACCGTAGTCTTTACATTACCGATTTGAAACACACCAGACACCCCCCTAAAGAATCCTGATTCGGCAGTGGAGAAATGTCTCTTTGGCTCTTGCGAATGCTTTATAATATTATTGGACGCCCACGCTTTTGACAACATAAAATCATTATTGAGAATCAAACCCTGACCAAAAGACAAACGATAATCACCTACTACAAGAGTCTTTATTTTGCTAATGTCCCTCACAATCAAATGAAATCCATAGTGATCATAGCCTTTGCTATAATCACCTTTAAGGAAAGGCTCGCCTGCATCTTTTTCGCCCAAAATACCAAACTGAAGTTTGTCACGAAATGCAAACGAATACTTTAGTGATGTATAGAAATCTTCTCCCCTATATTTTCTATTAGGATAGCGCTGCAAAATACTATCTGAATATTTATTATAACCAGCACGTTGTGTGAGAGTTTTATCTAAACGATTAGAAATTTCATGTCGACCCCTACTTAGCATGTCTATGAGTGTGGGATTTTCTATTTTCATTTCGCCAACATAAAAGAAAGGCAGTATTAGTTCTACAGTTTTAAAATCAAGAAGAGGAATATTTCGAAGTTCATAAACGGTGTATATAGGTCTATTCTTCTCTAAAAACTGGGAAATACTTGCAGCTTGATCAACACTAATAAGCGAGAAACGCTCCAGTTGACTTGGTGTCACATCATTTAAATTAAGTGGATTGCTTTCGAGCATCAACAACTCCTGATACATATTTTCGACAACATCTTCCTCAGCTCCATCCTCAAGAAGCTGCTCTAGATATGCTTTCCACGAATTGTCCTGAGCATTAATTTGTAGCAGACTGCAAGTAAAAAATATAACAAGGAAAGATGTCCGTAAGTGCGTCTTCATTTCAAGGTTTAGTAAAAAGGTTTAGACAAAGGTATGTGTTAGAAATAATTCATTGTAATAGTATAATGTTAATTATCAACTGTCCATGTCAGTACTGCATCATCAAACACTTCGTAGTGTATTTTGTAAGTTCTCTGTAAGTCAGTTCTTATCTCCTTAGCTTCAAATATTCCTTGTTTCTGAGGCTTAAAAGGATACACATATAAGTGTTCCTTAAAATCGACCTCCCCCTCTTTCATGATTTTAAACAGAGTCTCTTTTGCAGACCAATGTAAAAGCTGATGAACAACTTCGTTGGAAGGATCAATATATTCAGAACTAGAAATAAACTTATCGGCAACTTTCTTTATTCTATCAGAGATAAACTCTATATCCACTCCAACATATTTACTCTTGCTCAACAAAATTGCCACGTAGCCACGAGTGTGAGAAATACTAATTTTATATGATTTATCAAGCAAGAAAGGCTTTCCGTTTGGATGGTTGTATATAATTTTCTCCTCTCCAAGCATCTCGAAAAGCAAAATGCGTGTGTTGAGCCACTCAATAATCCTGCTTTCCGATTTCATATTTGCTATTTGGGGCTGCATGGATTCCCACTGAGCCTCAGACATTTTTTTTATCAAGTCATCCCGATTGCCGACTATCTCTCTGACACCCAGCATAACATCATCACCAATATAGTCTTTACGGATAAACATTAAGCTTGATTAATTGAAAAAAGATAAATTATTGTAGTTCTTCTTGATTTGTGTTTAATGGATTAAAACGTACTTTCAAAATCCTTCGCTGATCCACTTCTTCCGCTTGAAAGGAATAGTCCATGAAATTAATTATTTCTTTACGTTTAGGGAAATCTCCCTTCAACTCCAGCATCAAACCGGCAATAGTATCAACATCCTCCTGAATTTTCTCAAAGTCCTCCTCAGGCACACCTGTAGCTTCTATAAAATCTTCGATTGAAGTTCTGCCCTCAAACACATAGCTGCCGTCAGGTGCAATATAATATGAAGGAAGCTGATCCTCATCATACTCATCACTAATATCACCTACAATCTCCTCCAAGATATCCTCCATTGTCACCAGTCCCATTGTACCACCATATTCATCAATAAGAATGGCCATATGATTTTTATTAGCTCTAAAATCCTCGAGCAAATCATCAATTCTTTTAGTTCCTGGCACAAAGTAGGCTGGTCTCATAAGTTTTTGCCAATCAAAGTTCTCGCCTTTATCAAGATTAGGAAGCAAATCCTTAACGTACAATATACCTTTTATGTTATCTGGATTATCTTCAAATACCGGAATGCGAGAAAACCCTGCATCCACAATATAATCAACAACATTGGCAAAGTTGGTTGCAATATCAATAACAACCATATCTGCCCTCGACACCATTATGTCTTCTGCACGCTTGTCACGAAACCTTATTATTCCCTCAAGCATATCCATCTCATTGTCCTTAACATCATCGTCTGAGGAAAGCTCTAGTGCTTTGGACAAATCATCAAATGAAATATCAAATTTCTTATCCGAAGATGATTTTGTTGTCATCCTTATGATTGCTGTCAGAACGTATGACAATGGATACATAATATAATATATGAAGAGAACAAACACAATGCTTTTCTTCACATACTGAAGCTGCATATTATCTCCAAAGGTTCGTGGCAATATCTCAGTAAAAAGGGCAATTATAAGCCCAAGAAATATCATAGACACAACTATTAAAGCGACATTATCTATCATTCTCAACAACAAGTAGAAGGAAGAGAAAACAATTAGCAGATTAAACAATATCTTTGATAATAGTATTGTGCTCAACAACATGTCGGAGCTTTCGAATAGCTTTACAACTTTTTGAGATGAAGAATCGGAATTAGATTTTAATTTTTGAAATTCACTTTTATTCAAAGAGAAAAAAGCAAACTCAAATCTAGACAAGATTGCATTAACACAGAAGAACACAACAACAAACGCAATACAAACAACGTCTGACACATGAAACGGGCCTGACAATTGAAAGATGCTATTATGCATTATTGATAGGGTTTGCAAATATTTAAATATTTAGTGAAAAGAAAAGAGAATGTTTAAGGACACAAAACTCCTCGCAACATTCTCTACAAATTTACAATGTTTTTTTAAAACGGCAAATCATCAGCCTCATCATTGCTATTGTTTACCTGAATGTTAGTAGTAGGCTGATCTACTGGCTTTTCATTGGAGGGTGAATATCCAGTTTTTTCTTCTTGACTCGAACGACGGCCAATAATCTCAATATTATCAGCATTTATTTCAGTAACATACCTCTTAACTCCATTTTGATCATCATAAGTGCGAGAACGAATTTTTCCCTCAATATATAGTTGTGATCCTTTTGCAACGTATTTCTCGACTACCTGAGCAAGTCCTTTCCAGCACACAACGTTGTGCCATTCAGTGCGATCAGGTACCTGGGTGCCATTAGCAAGAGTATAACCTCTTTCGTTAGTAGCTAAAGTAAAAGTAGCCTTAACACTACCTGAATCAAAATACATAATCTCAGGGTCTTTACCCACATTTCCAACTAAAATAACTTTGTTTACTGACATATTCTCTATTATTATCTTATTTATCTTATATTGAAGCAAAATTAATTCTTTTTTTAATTCCCGCAAGTTTTTTAATACATATAGTTCGCAAGTTGGATAAAGATGCTTAATCGAGCAACACATATTATTATTAGCAAAAAACGTGCACCCATATTAAAAACACATTTGTGAAATTAATAATAATGACTCAACAAAAGTTAGACAAAAGTATTATCTGAATCCTATTCTATATCAAAATTCATAATCTCAAATAAGCTACTTAGCTATATCAAAAACAGTTACACTACAAAGCATATCAAAAAAAATCAAAATATAGCACCTTTTATTTTTTGCGTTAAGAAAAAAGCTATATATTTGCAGTCCAATTTTTTAAGAAAAGATATTATAATCATAAACACTAAATAAGAAATGACTAAAGCAGACCTTGTAAACGAGATAGCTAAGGAAACAGGTATTGACAAAACATCTGTATTGGCGACGGTTGAAACAATGATGGAAGTTATTAAGACTTCCCTTACAAATGATGAAAATGTTTATCTAAGAGGATTTGGAAGTTTTATTGTAAAAAAGAGAGCTGAAAAAACAGCACGTAACATCTCTAAAAATACAACAATCATTATCCCCGAACATAATATTCCATCATTCAAACCAGCGAAAACATTCGTTTCTCAGGTTAAGGATAACAATAAAGTAGATTAATTATAAATTAAAAATTTAAAAAGATGCCAAGCGGAAAAAAAAGAAAAAGGCATAAAATGGCTGTACACAAGCGTAAGAAAAGACTTAGAAAAAACAGACATAA
>CAYFTB010000145.1:0-5903 GCA_964345875.1 uncultured Proteiniphilum sp. | reverse complement strand
TATTATATACAAACTCTTTCTGTTTAACAATTACTAATCCGATTATAAAACAAAACAGGATGATACCGTAAATCGACATCATCCTGTTCATTTTTCCTTTTTGTAAAAAACCTTCTTATAGGTCTCTCAAGCTTGAACCTGGTTTAAATTTAGCTGATTTGCGTGCTGGTATTTCAATAGGTTTCTTAGTTTGAGGATTAACTCCCATTCGTGCACTTCTTTCGGTCAAAGAGAATGTTCCAAAGCCTACCAATACAACTTTACCATCTTTTTTTACCTCATTTGTGATTGCTTCGAGTGTTGCATCTAATGCTTTTTTTGAATCTACTTTGCTAAGTCCCGATTTTGAAGCAATTGCATTAATTAGTTCTGATTTATTCATGTGGAAAAATTTAAAAAAGTTAATATAATCTTTATGTTAAAGTTAATTCTCTTTAGGCCTCAAATATAACTTATTTATTGTATCTAATCAAGAAAAAACAATAAAAGTATAAGTTTTTAATTAAAAAAGGGGAAATAAGGCCTGCATCATCCTCACAATGGGAAATTATCTGTATTTTTGCACACAAAATATAAACATCTTAAAATGAACAACTCAAGATCTGTACTTGGAGGAGCCTTGCCCCCAGTAACACTTAATCTTATTATTATAAATGTCATAGTATGGCTATCACAGGTAGTTTTTCTAAGGCAAGGAATAGATTTATCCAAATATTTAGGATTACATTATATAGAGTCCCAGGGATTTATGCTTCATCAAATTGTGACTTACATGTTTCTTCATGATTCCAGCTCTTTTATGCATGTATTTTCAAACATGTTTGCTGTATTTATGTTTGGTAGAACAATAGAACATGTGTGGGGGTCAAAAAGATTCTTAACTTATTATATGGTTACAGGAATAGGAGCTGGTCTAGTTCAGATATTAATAGCTTTTATCAGAGTTCAATCATTAAAAAAAGGGATGCAGACTGATGCTATAGATGAGGTATTCTCTCAAGGATATCAGATACTTCAACAAAACATGAATTATGTTAATGGCATGCAAGGATCGCTTAATCTGGCTGTAAACACAGTTACGGTAGGAGCTTCGGGAGCGGTATTCGGAATACTTCTAGCTTTTGGAATGATGTTTCCAAATGCAGAACTATTTATCATCCCATTTCCATTTCCGATTAAAGCTAAGTACTTTGTTGTTGGTTACGGATTTTTTGAATTAATTTTTGGTGTAAAGAATTTTGCATGGGACAATGTGGCTCACTTTGCGCACTTAGGAGGAATGTTATTTGGAATTGTTATGATTCTATATTGGAAAAAGAAAGGAAAAGGATATGGCAGATTTTATTAATAAATTAAAATACAAATATAACAGTGGCAACGTATTGATGAAGTTTATCTACATCAATATAGCCTTTTTTGTTGTCATAAAAGTTGTGAGTCTGTTCACTACACTTTTTAATATTGTGAGCTTTGATTTAATCACAATATTAGGTGTTCCATCAGGCATCCACCAACTAATTAGAAAAGCATGGACTCCATTCAGCTATATGTTTGTACATGAGCAAATTCTACACATCCTATTTAATATGCTGTGGCTATATTGGTTTGGACGCATTTTTCTTCAATATTTTACTGGAAGAGTATTTGGCAGTCTATACGTACTAGGAGGTCTTGCTGGTGCATT
This sequence comes from uncultured Proteiniphilum sp., assembly GCA_964345875.1. Taxonomy (GTDB): domain Bacteria; phylum Bacteroidota; class Bacteroidia; order Bacteroidales; family Dysgonomonadaceae; genus Petrimonas. The sequence continues at coordinate 4,219 of CAYFTB010000145.1, read as the reverse complement.
CCTTTACATACTGGCGTTCAATTATATTCCCTACTTTTCAGCAATGGAGCGGAGCTGGATGATAGGGGCTTCTGCATCGGTCATGGGAATTGTCATGGGAATAGCTTTTTATCGACCTGACATCACTCTCAATCTATTACTGATAGGACAAATAAAGATCAAATATATAGCTATTATCGCATTCATTATTGATTTTCTATCACTGGGCAATGGAGTTAATGAGGGGGGGCATATAGCACATATTGGAGGTGCAATAATTGGCTACATATTTGCTATGCAATATAAAAATGGGAAAGACATTACGGCATGGGTAGGTAAGCTGATAGATGGGTTTGTAAACTTGACAAAACGAAAAAAAAGGAAAAAGCCAAAAATGAAAGTTCATGTTAAACGAAGCGAAACAGACATGGAATATAATGCCCGTAAAAAAGGAGAACAAGATGATATAGATGCAATTTTGGATAAACTAAAAACTTCAGGATACAACGGATTGTCACAAGAGGAAAAAAGGAAGTTATTTGATGCCAGCAAGAAATAATAAAATACGGCTAACAGGGATTGTAAGACAAATATTGTTTGCAATAAACATTTTTGTAATAATTCTTATGTGCTTATCGCCATTGGCATGGCATATATCTCCACTCAAAACCAATCTATTTTCATATATAGGATTAGGTTTTGGAGTTTTATTATTAATAAATATTTTATTTTTATTGCTTTGGATTCTATTTAAAAAGTGGAAGCTTGTCATAATATCAATACTTGCATTGACAATATGTTATAAACCTATAACCACTTTTTTTCCTATAAACATATTTAAGAAAAAGGCTCCAGAGAAAAGCATTAAGATTTTAACTTATAACGTTCAGGGATTCATCAGCGAAAGAAGCAAAAAGGCTAAAGACAATCCTTTATTAAGTTATATAGCCAAAACAGATGCTGATATTGTTTGTTTACAAGAGTACATGGTTAGCAAAACAGGACAAACAATAAAGACTCAAAGAGATATCAACAAAATATTAAATCAATATCCATACAGATATATAACACCACTTCGTTCGTCAAGCAAGAATCATACATACGGGCTTGCATGTTTCTCTAAATATCCGATTGAAAATGCCAGCGAAATAGATTTTGGTTCTTCATATAACGGTGCAGCAATCTACACAATAAACATCAACGGATCAAAATATGCCGTTGCAAATGTACATCTAGAATCTAACAGTATTACCACAGAGGACAAAAGACTATACAGCAATTTTATTCAAAATATTGATGGTACAAATCTGGAAAATGTAACTACAAATATACGCAACAAACTGGGCAAGGCCTATAGAACAAGAACCAGTCAAGTAAAAAAAGTAAAACAAAGGCTTAATGAAATTGAAGTTGATGGCAAATTCATTTGCGGGGATTTCAATGATACTCCCATCTCATACACATATGCACAAATGAGAAAAGACATGAGTGATGCATTCGTATCATCTGGATTTGGCCCAGGGATAAGCTACAACGAAGATCTGTTCTGGTTTCGAATTGACAATATTTTACATAGCCAAAATTTCAAATCGCACAAAGCAAAAATAGATAGAGTTCCCTACTCCGATCACTATCCATTATGGGCTATAATTGGTCTAAACAATTAGGTTCTTAAATCACAAATAGTAGATATATGAATAATTTTCAAATAACAATTTTAGGTTGTGGCTCCGCAATGCCTACTACTTATCGAAATCCCACATCTCAGCTAATTGAGACAAATGGAAAATTATTCATGATTGATTGTGGAGAGGGTACACAGATGCAAATGCGAAGGCAAAAAGTAAAGATGACCAATCTTCATTCCATATTTATATCACATCTTCATGGTGATCATGTATTTGGACTACCGGGACTACTATCAACGCTTGGACTCATGAACATGTCAGGAGAACTCAACATTTATGCTCACAAGGAGCTAGGTTTTATTCTAGAACCTTTCTTGAAGTATTTTGGCACACAGCTTAGCTATAAAATAAATCACATAGTCATCAACCCACACGAGCACGAAACAATATTTGAAAACAAGTCAATAAAAATCAGCTCTTTTCAGTTAAAACACAGAATTCACACAAATGGATTTATTATTGAAGAAAAATATGCACCTCGACATATGAGAGGAGATATGATAGAGTTTTATAAAATTCCATTTTATAAGATTAGAGAGATTAAAGAGGGAGCCAATTACATTACGGATGATGGAAAAGTAATTAATAACGAGCTATTGACCACTCCTGCCACCCCACCACGCAAATATGCATACTGCTCAGACACTGCTTATAACCCAGACATCATTCCATATATCGAAGGAGTAGACGTTCTATATCATGAGGCTACTTTTGAAGAAGCTGATCTTGCACGTGCAAAAAAAACCTATCATTCAACTGCACGACAAGCAGCCGAAATCGCAAAGCAGGCTAATGTAAAAAAATTGGTGATCGGACACTTTTCTTCAAGATACAGGATACTAGACAATTTGATAAACGAAGCAAAATCAGTTTTTGATAACACAGAGCTTGCTTTTGAAGGTATGAAAATCGATATTTAACGCTTTATGTGCGTATTTATTGCACAAAAGATAAAAAATATATTTAAAAGAGACATATATATACTTTTTTCTCTATTTTTGCAATAAAGAAAACTAGGAATGAGGAAAATTGTCATAACATCTTTGTTATTTTTCATTTTGACATTTGGTTTTGAAAGTAGTAAATCTTACGCTTTTGATCAAGTTGGGATGTTTCTGACTAATCCTCAGGAAGAAACTAAAATTTCAATTTCAGAAGGTAGATTGGTTATCGAAAACTTAGATGCAGACTCTGTGCTTGAAGTATATAGTATCGTAGGAGTAAAGGTTTACAGCATAAAAGTAAAAGCTGGCACAAACGAATATCCTCTCAATCTACCCAAAGGATACTATATAATCAGGATTGGTAGCATAGCCAAAAAGATAGCACTAAGATAGATTTATAAACAAATAGAACATTTATTGCTGCAAAAATTACTTTTTGCCATCAAGGTTATCATAATAAGGCAATTTATTACTAAATTTGCCAATTCATTTATTAATTCATCAAACAATATTTTATAGAAATGAAGATTGCAATTGTAGGAACAAGCGGAGCCGTAGGACAAGAATTGCTTCGTATTCTAGATGCTAGAAATTTCCCTATTGACGAGCTACTTCTTTTTGGCTCATCACGTAGTGCAGGTACCACATATACATTTCGCGGTAAGGAAATCACCGTCAAGGAGATAAAACATAATGATGACTTCAAAGGTGTAGATATCGCATTTACATCAGCTGGAGGAAGTACATCTATTGAATTTGCTGAGACAATTACCAAATATGGTGCAATAATGATTGACAACTCAAGTGCATATCGTATGGATATTGATGTTCCATTAGTTGTACCCGAAGTAAATGCTGAAGATGCACTAAAGAGACCAAAGAATATTATTGCAAATCCTAACTGTACAACTACTCAGATGGTTGTTGCACTAAAGGCGATAAATGATATTTCAAAAATTAAAACTGTTCATGTTTCCACTTATCAAGCTGCGTCTGGAGCGGGAGCTGCCGCAATGGACGAACTGGAAGAGCAACACAGACAAATAATAAACAACGAAGAGCCAACTATTAATAAGTTTGCATATCAATTGGCTTACAACTTGATTCCTCAAGTAGATGTATTCACCGAAAACGGATATACAAAAGAGGAGATGAAGATGTATCACGAAACCCGTAAAATTATGCATAGCGATATTGTAGTTAGCGCAACTTGCATTAGGGTTCCCGTTCTTCGTGCTCACTCCGAAGCTATATGGATTGAAACCGAAAAGCCTGTTTCAGTAGAACAAGCACGTAACGCATTTGCAAATGCAGAAGGCGTAGTTCTTCTTGATGATCCTGAAAATAAAATTTACCCTATGCCACTTGATGCTGCTAGCGAAGACCCTGTATATGTAGGAAGAATCAGAAAAGATCTCACAAATCCCAATGGTCTAACATTCTGGACATCAGCCGATCAGATAAACAAAGGAGCGGCACTTAATGCTGTACAGATAGCTGAATATATTATCAATAAAAAATAATTAGGACCATAAATATTCTATTATAAACTAAAATGCAGAGTACAGAAATCAATCTGTCTCTGCATTTTTATTTACACTATGTAGT
>CAYFTB010000144.1:0-5924 GCA_964345875.1 uncultured Proteiniphilum sp. | reverse complement strand
TTATTGCTCCATAAATTAGTAAATAGGGTACTCCAACTTCTATATATGAGGCATAATTATATTTATTTAACGCAAATGGCTAGCAGGTTAGTTAAATGATGTTTTTTATTTGCTTATAAATCTTCTAAAACGATAAATAAAAAAGTTTTTTAGAGCAATAGTTAATGGAATATGTAAAACAAAAAAGTTTTTTTACCACTTTATACTCTTTGTGGGACAAAAAAACTTTTTAGTTATCATTTAAAACCTACTTTTTTAACTCACTATCTTTGTGTGAGACTTTGGTTTGCATATCGTAAATAAAAAATCGTGAATCTTTCTTTACAAGATGTGAAAAGAGCAAAGTGCAGCAGAAATGGAATTATCAAACATATTTTATTGGTTGAAATTATTCATCTCCTTTTAATATTGAACTTTAGTTTTACCAAGAAGACTTATATTGCTTAATTTATTATGACTTCATCCAAATAAATATCGAGAATAGACTTAGCTTTAGCCAATTGCTCAGGTGTGTTTTGTGAAATATCATTTAACTCATATTTCCAACCTAGAGATTCCCACTTATGTATTCCTAATCGGTGGTAAGGTTGTATTTCAAGCTTTTCTATATTATTCATTAGATGCAAAGATTGACCTAGCGAATGTAAGTAGTCTTCCTTGTCGGTATATCCAGGTAATAATACGTACCTTGCCCATACTCGTTTGCCAATATCATGAAGGTATTTAGCTGTGCGAAGTGTGGCACGATTGGAAGCACCTGTTACTAATTTGTGTGCATCATCGTCCATACCTTTGAAATCTAGCAAAACAAGGTCTGTATATTGTAATAGTTCTTTCACATCTGAAGTCAAGTAACTACCATTTGTGTCAATGCATGTGTTGAATCCTTCTTCTTTTAGCATTTTGAAAAGAGGAATTAGTGCCTTTGCCTGCATAAGTGGTTCACCTCCCGAAACTGTTATACCACCAAGCTTACCGAAGAATGGACGTTGACTTCTTGCCATCTTCATTATTTCTTCATATTCGTATAGGCGAGATTCACCTGTTTTATCGATGGTGTCGGGATTAGCACAATATAAGCACTTAAAGTTGCATCCTTGAGTGAATAAAACCATCCTTACTCCAGGACCGTCATATGTGCCTAATGACTCAACAGAATGAAGTCTGATCATAGTTGTAAATATATATAATGTTGATTCGATTTATTGTATATAAAAGAGGTAACCATTTAAACATTGTGTGTGTTATAAGGTTACCTCTTTATTATATAGTAATTGTATATTCCTTTTTTTGGAAAATACTACATAGTTTCGTGGAAACTACGTGATATTACTTCCATTTGTTGAGCACGAGTCAGTCTTACGAAGTTTACTGCATAACCTGATACACGGATAGTAAGTTGTGGATATTCTCCTGGATTTTCCATCGCATCTTCGAGCATCTCTCTGTTAAGCACATTAACGTTTAAGTGATGTGCATTCTTTGAGAAATATCCATCCATAATGCTCACTAGGTTCTCAGTTCTTTGCTGAACTGTAGGTCCTAAAGTTTTTGGAACAATTGAGAATGTATTTGAAATACCATCCATTGAATTTTCGTAGTCAAGCTTTGCAACAGAGCTAAGTGATGCTAAAGCACCGTGTGAATCGCGACCATGCATAGGGTTTGCACCAGGAGCAAAAGGAACTCCAGCCTCACGTCCATCAGGTGTTGCACCAGTTTTCTTACCATAAACAACATTTGATGTAATAGTCAAAATACTCAATGTGGGCTCAGCATTCTTATATGTTGGAAGTTGCTTAAGCAAAGAGTTAAAATAAATAGGAATTTCTCGAGCAAATGTATCTACACGGTCATCGTCATTTCCATAATATGGGAATTCTCCTTCGATTTTAAAATCTTTGGTGATACCATTTTCATCTCTTACTGGCGTAACTTTTGCATATTTTATTGCTGATAGCGAGTCAGCAACAATGCTAAGTCCAGCTGCACCATAAGCTAAATTGATGTGGGGATTAGTATCTATAAGGGCCATTTGTGACTTCTCGTAGTAGTACTTATCATGCATGTAATGAATAATATTCATCGAGTCTGCATATACACGAGAAACCTCTTTCATTGCAAGTTTGAAGTTTTCCATAACTTCATCAAGATCAAGTATTTCTGATTTTAACGCAGGAATACCTGTAATAACTTGTTTTCCCGAAATTTCGCAACGCCCTTCGTTTATAGCTAGCAACAATGTTTTTGCTAAATTACAACGAGCACCAAAAAATTGAATTTGCTTGCCAATTTCTTGGTAAGATACGCAGCAGGCTATTCCGTAGTCATCACTGCATCGGCTCTCTTGCATCAAGTCATCATTTTCATATTGAATTGAAGAAGTGTCAATTGAAACCTTAGCACAGAATTCTTTAAATCCTTCAGGCAAACGTTGTGACCAAAGAACAGTCATATTTGGTTCAGGTGATGGACCTAAGTTATATAATGTCTGAAGGAATCGGAAAGATGTTTTAGTTACTTTGTGACGTCCATCTGTCATTGTTCCACCAATTGCTTCAGTTACCCAAGTTGGATCTCCGGCAAAAATTTGTTCATAAGCACTCATTCTTAGATGGCGAACCATTCGTAACTTAATTACAAATTGATCAATCAACTCCTGAGCATATTCTTCATTAATAAGTCCTGCTTTGATGTCATGCTCAATATAAATATCAAGGAAAGAAGAAACATTGCCGAGAGACATTGCAGCTCCATCTTGTTCTTTAACTGCCGCCAAATATCCCATATAAACCCATTGTATTGCCTCTTGAGCCGTTTCTGCAGGTCGTGAAAGATCTAACCCATAGATATTTCCTAGTTCTTCAATATCTAATAAAGCTTTGATTTGTTCAGATACTTCCTCACGTAATCGTATACGCTCGTCAGACATTGGTCCCTTCAAAGTTCTTTTATCTGCCTTCTTTTCTTCTATAAGTTTTGTAGTTCCATACAGTGCCAAGCGACGATAGTCACCAATAATACGACCACGTGCATAGTTGTCAGGCAATCCTGTTAGAACACCAAGAGAACGGAATGTTCTAATTTCGCTTGTGTAAACATCAAAAACACCATCATTGTGGGTTTTAGCATATTTGGTGAAAATTTCTTCTACTTTAGGATCAACTGTGATACCTTGTTCTTCACAGGCTCTCTTCACTACTGAAAATCCACCATATGGTTTCATTGCACGTTTAAGAAGCATATCCGTTTGAAGTCCAAAGATAAGTTCATTTTCACGATCTATGTATCCAGCAGCATGAGAAGTGATTGTAGAGATTGTTTCATTGTCTATAGCACGAACACCATTATTTTCTCTTTCTTCTTTGATTGCATCCATGCAAAGTTTCCACATGTTTTTTGTGCGTTGTGTAGCTTCTGCCAGAAATGATGCATCTCCATCATAGGGTGTGATGTTTTTTGAAACAAAATCACGTACGTTAATCTTTTCTTGCCAGTTTCCTGAAATAAAATTAGCCATAAGTTTTTATAATGTATATTTTAATGTTTGATTACTAGCTGTTTCGCAATAATTTTTATGTTGTAAAACATATATCTGATTTTAAGACGACAAAAGTAATACTTTTAATTGTATATTTTACTATTGTTTTTCTATTAGACAATGCACCAATCATTCTCGGACCTTTTAATCCTATTTAGACATATAGTACAAATAATAAATAGAAACCAATACATCACTTATGGTGTGAAAAAGCAATAAATTACTTGTTTATCTTTCTATTTGGAATAGATATAGTCATATCAAACACCAAACTGAACGAATGGTTAATCTTTATTAAATCATTATATAGTGTGAGTTATATCTAATCTCAACTAAAGTTTATAGCCGAACATTATGATTGAGAAAATCAAAATATTCGGCTATAAAAAACAAACGCCTAGCTTATATATACGGTTAGAGCTGACGATCAACTAATACTTCGCCTGATGTACTTATTACTTCAATCCTTAAATCTTTACCTTTTTTCTCCAACACCATCACAGTTCCGCCTGGTTCACTATTTCCTCCTCCAATTATCACAGGAAAGTTATTTTTAGCAGCTCCTTTTTCAATTACTTCTTGCCTGTGCGTGTGTGCATTTAATGAAACATTAAATGGAGCTTTCTCTAAAATTGGAGTCCATAAGTCTGAGCATGGTCTGTATGAATCTAAGTTGCCTCCAAAAAGAGGGATATGATGTATCAAAATTCGTTTATCTGCCTTTTTAAATTGTTTTGATTTAAGCTCTTTTTTCAAAAACTCCGCTTGGTCAAGTCTGTGTTGTGTAAAATCATTCATATCATAATATACAAAAGTATCATCTGGCTTGTCCTCACCACAGTCAAGTAATACAAATCTGGTGTCACCCATCGAAAAGGCACTATATGACCTGTCATTCATTCGGCCTAAATAGTTCCATAATAGCTGTGAGTATTCACCTCTAGTTTCGTGATTTCCTCGAATAAAGATTGATGGAATCTCGTCATTTTTAATAATAGGTGTATATGTCTGCAATCTACCAACTATATCATTTTCAACTTCCACATCATCAAAACAATCACCATTGAAGATAACCAAGTCATAAGGTTTGGCATCTACCAATGCATGAAGTTTTTTAAACATAGCCATATTGCTATGAAGATCGTTATATACTATGATTCTAAAGTCTTTTATATCATCGCTCCAAGTAGTAAATGTTTTTATATCTGTTTTCACAGTGTCACCAAACTCTTTGTAATAGCTTGAGTAGCGAGTTATTTCTTGCGATACGGCTCTGTAATAATATTTTGTTCCAGGCTTAAGATCTGTAAGATGGATTCTATTTATTTTATTGTTTGCAACCATTTCTCCTTCAAGAAAAGTTCTAGCTCTTTTTAAATTATTGGGATCTGTTCCATATTCAACCCAGCTCCTAGATGGCACATTTGTAAGCCACATTACGGTCATTTCGTTTGTCCCAGGATTTTGTAAATAGGGAATTGTACGCATAACTTGATTGGCTGGCGTTTTAATTCTTACATCCACAAAAATTGGTCTATGATCTGATGCAATATTATTATTTATTACTTGAGCTCTAAACTTCCCATATGTCTCGCCTTTACCTTTATATCCCAACACATAGTCAATAGTAACTTTAGGATCTGTTGATGGGAATGTGCTAGCATTAGGATTTGACAATATTTGCCAATCTGATTTTTCCAGCCACTTTATTGGCTCATCTTTAGGTTCGGCATTTAGGTCACCCATCAAAAATACAGGCTTGTTGTAGTCCTTAATTGCATCTGTTATTATCTTCATAGATTCAAGCCTCTCTTCATTAATCAATGAAAGGTGAGTATTAACTACTACATATCTTTCTAGTTCTATTATTAGTGCTGTTCGTGCCTCCCTTACGCCTGGCAGGCTGATTTTACGGGTTTTAATTGGTTTCTCTTTGCTTAAAACACCATTTCCATATTTACCTCCATCATGCAAAATTGAATACCCAAATGTAGCATGCATACCAGTTTGCTCAGCAAGCATTTTAATAATATCTATGTTCCCACTTCTGCTAACAATACTGTCCACTTCTTGTAGCCCCACCACGTCAGGATTAACATCCAAAATAACATTACCAATACGTTCAATATCAATTTTATCATCCATTCCTGCACCATGTCGGATATTGAAACTCATAAGTCGTTGTGTGTTTTCTCGTTGAGGAAACGATTGTTGTGCATCTACACTACTTATCGCAATTATTAAAGCCGAAAATAAGATTATTAACTTGTTCATGCTAAAAGAGAATTTAGTTTTTATTAGAATTAAATTATATAAGGCAAATGTAATAAAAATGTTTTAATTTATTGTAATGCCTTATTTGACTAACCTGAGTTCTACCTAA
>CAYFTB010000143.1:0-6183 GCA_964345875.1 uncultured Proteiniphilum sp. | reverse complement strand
GATGGATTTGCAAGTAACTCAAGTTTCTTTTGGAGTGAGAGGACTACAGAGCCATACCGGGGATTTAGAAAAAACAGAAGTTGGAACATGCTCAATGAAGACATGCCAATAATAAGAAGTAGAGTAAGTGAGATAGAACATATATCACCAATGCTTTTTTGGGGCTCGGGAGATAAAAATGTCTTTCATGGCGAGCTTGGAGGAAACTATCAGATCAAGGGATGCTATCCTGTTTATAATCTTATAGAAAGCAGCAATATTTTGGAAGGTAGATTTATAAACGAAATAGATATTGCTGAACAGCGAAAAGTGTGTGTGATTGGTGATAGAGTAGCAGAAGTATTATTTCCAAATGGAACAAAAGCTTTAGGAGCTTTAATAAAGGTAAATGGAATATATTTTCGTGTAATTGGAGTAGTCAGAGGAATGTCTTCCGTGAGCATTGGAGGCCAAACTGCCGAGTCTGTAGTGCTGCCATTTTCAACAATGCAAAAAACATTCAATCAAGGAAATGTTATTCACTTTTTGGCAATAACATCTAAGCCAGGCATAAGAATGAAAGTAGTTCAAGAGAAAGTGACAGACGTCCTCAAGGATATACATCAAATTAGCCCCAAGGACACAGAGGCTGTAGGATCAGTAAATATCGAAGACCAATTTGATATGTTTAATAATCTATTTCTTGGTATCTCTTCGCTAATATGGATTGTAGGTTTGGGCACTTTACTAGCTGGTGCTGTGGGTGTAAGTAACATTATGCTTGTAACGGTGAGAGAGAGGACAAAAGAAATTGGAATTAGACGTGCACTTGGTGCCACTCCACAGAATATTATTGGACAAATATTAACTGAAAGTGCAGTCTTGACGTTGCTGGCCGGAGTTGGGGGTATAGTTCTTGGAGTAGGAATACTATCAGCAGTGGGAGTTGTTCTTAGCCAAGGTGAACAATTTTTTAAAGATCCACAAATTAACTTTAGCATGGCAGTAGGAGCACTCTTTGTATTAGCATTCATTGGTGTGTTGGCAGGATTTATTCCCGCTCAACGAGCAATGATGATAAAGCCTGTAGAAGCAATATCAGAAGAATAATAATCAAATCAGAAATAAACAAATAAAAAACATATAACAATGAAAAAGGTATTAAAAATTGCAGGTCTCGCTATTCTAGGTCTGTTAGTGATTTGGACATTTGTGTTTTTATATAGAAAATCTCGCCCTAAGATTGATACATATCAAATCGAAACAGCATCGAAGAAACAAATTGAAAAACGTACAGTTGCTACAGGAAAAGTGCAGCCAAGAAACGAAATCCTAGTCAAACCACAAATGTCAGGCATCATTTCAGAGGTTTATAAGGAGGCTGGAGACAAAGTGCAAACCGGGGATATAATTGCTAAAATTCAAGTAGTGCCTGATATGGTAAATCTAAGTAGTGCCGAATCTCGTCTATCGCGGGCACAATTGGCTTTTGACCAAAGTAAAACTAACTATGAGCGTGACAAAAAGCTATACGAAAGCAGTGTTATCTCTAAAGAAGAGTTTGAGCAAGTAGAACTGCAGTATAAGAATAATCAAGAAGAACTACATGCAGCCAATGATAACCTGAGTCTTGTCAAAACAGGAATAACTAAAAGTACTGCACAATCAAGTAACACTCTAGTTAGATCTACTGTTAGTGGAACTATTTTAGATATTCCTATCAAGGTAGGTAATTCCGTAATTCAATCAAACAATTTTAATGATGGAACAACTATTGCATCAGTTGCGAATCTATCAGACATGCTTTTTGAAGGAAAGATTGATGAAACGGAAGTAGGCAAATTATCAGTAGGAATGCCAATGGAAATAAGCATAGGTGCAATTCAAGACAGAATTATAAATGCAACTCTAGAATATGTAGCACCGAAAGGTAGTGAAGAAAGCGGAGCAATATTATTTGAAATGAAAGCAGCTATTGAGATGCCTGATGATATATTCATAAGGGCCGGGTATAGCGCCAATGCCGATATCATTTTGGATAAACGTGAAGATGCAATCTCTATTCCTGAAAGCTGTGTGGAGTTTGAAAATGACTCAGCATTTGTCTATTTCGCCAAAGGAGAAAGCAATAAAGATTTTGATAAGAAATTTGTCAAAGTGGGACTGTCTGATGGCATAAATATTGAGATAGTTGAAGGAGTACAAATAAACGACAAAGTGCGAGGTAACTTAATAGTTGAAACTAAGAAATGAAGATAATATGATGAAACTAAGATTCACAATAATAACAATATTGTCAGCATTTGCTTTTACAATCTCGGCACAACAATATACTTTGGAACAGTGTATAGACATTGCACTCGAGAATAATCGCAATATTAAGCAGCAAATGCTAGGCAAGGCACAAAGGGATATTGCATATTCGCAAGCTAAAAATGACTTGCTGCCAAGTCTTAATGGTTCTGCAGGACAAAGTTTTGTGTTTGGAAGATCTATAGGGTTAGATAACACTTATGAAAACACAAACTCTTCTCAATCTTCATTCGGTTTAGGTGCAAACATCACATTATTTGATGGTTTGAGAATGAAATATAATATTGATGCACGTCGTGCCGAACTTAGAGCAGCGGGAGCTGATTTAGAGAAATTAAAAGATGACATAGAAATGAGTGTTGCAACTGCATTTCTGCAAATACTTCTTCAAAAAGAGCTTGTTCAAATTGCAAACCAGCAAATAGACCTAACCTTAGCCAATATTGAAAGACAAAATGAATTAATTGTCAGTGGTAAAATAGCTAAAGGAGAAATTTATGAACTAGAAGCACAACATGCAAGAGAAGAGCAAAATTTAGTTCAGGCAGAAAGCAACCTCAAGTTGGCAATACTAGACCTAGCACAAATAATGGAACTAGAAGAATTCCAGAATATGGATATAGCTGCGCCACCTATCGAGTCAATAATTGAAAATGCTCAACTAATCTCTTCCGAGAGTATTATACAAAATGCACTTCTTGTTAGACCTGAGATAGATGCTGTCAAATATAGGTTGGAAATTAGTTTGGAAGAAGTGAAAATTGCAAAATCAAGACTATATCCTTCTCTTTCTTTTGGTGCAAACATGGGTACTGGATATTATAATATGGGGAGTAGGCCTAATGATACTTTTTCAAATCAAATTAAAAACAATATGAGCAACTCACTTGGTTTTAATTTACAGATACCTATCTTCAACAAATTTCAAACTAAAAATAATATCCGGATAGCTCAACTATCTGCTGAAAACAGCAGACTAGAGATAGATAAAGTAAAAATTGAACTCCGCAAGCGTGTGGAAGAAGCTTTCGAAAATGCTAAAGGTGCAAAGAGCAAATGGATCGCATCTCAAAAGGCTGAGAAAGCAGGTCAGGAATCTTACAGATTCACTCAAGAAAAATTTGAGAGTGGAAGAGCAAATGCATTTGAATTATTTCAAGCCAAAAGTAGCTTAACAACAACTCTTGCAGATCAAGCTCAAGCAAAATATGAATTTGCTTTTCGTCTAAAAATACTTGAACTATTAGAAAACTAAACTCGTTAATAAAATCGCAATTATGAAATCAAAATCATTATTATTAACAGTCGCTATCATTATAGCAACTATCAACATGAATGCATGTGCCCAAAAAAATGTAAAAGTATCATCAACAACTTCAGTAAAAAACTTTCCTATTGAAGCATTTGAACAACTTAATATTAAATCTGTAGCCAAGATTGAGTTTACACAATCAAACCATTTGTCAGTAAGAGCAGAAGGAGATGAGGCAGCAGTCAACAATTTACTGGTGAACTCTGATAATGGAAACCTAAATATAAGCATGATTGATGATAAGTTACATAATAACAACAAGAACAAGCTTAATCTCACTATTTATATAAGCTCTCCTCAACTCACAAAAATATATCATCAAGGAGTTGGGACATTCAATCTTAAAGACAAAGTGGAAATAAACGATCTGAAAATTGAATACGAAGGAGTTGGGAACTTGATTGCTGAAGACTTAATTTGTGACAATCTGATAATTGATTATAAAGGCGTGGGCAATCTTAAACTGAAAGGCAAATCTACAACTGCCATTTATAACTCAGAGGGTGTGGGAAATGTACAAGCCGATAAGTTTGAAGTTGAACACCTAACTGTTCGTGCATCTGGTGTTGGAAGCGTAAAATGTTATAGTAGCAATTCAATAGATATATCTAGTGATGGAATTGGCAGCGTAACATATTATGGTAATCCTGAAGTTAAAAAAATAAACAAGAATGGTCTAGGAAAAATAAAGGAAGTGAAATAATTTGTCATTTATATATTCATAAAGGTTTGGATAGCTCCAAACCTTTATTCTTTAACAAAAACAATATATCTTATAATTTTGCCTTTATATAACCTTATTTCCACAAAAAACTCCGCTAATCTTTTATTTGTATGTAAATTAATATTATATTTGCAAAAACAGATTAATGCCATTAAAATTATTATAAATTAGTTGCCATGAAACATTTCTTGTGTCTAACAATGATTTCATTTTTGATAATCTTAAATTCATGTGAAGGTAAAACATTCGACCCATCAATTTTAGATAGAAGCATAAAAGTAAATGCCCAGATAAATGATTCACATTTAAGAGCTGCAAACGATAAGTGGAGGGCAGATGATGAGATTGGAATCTTCATGATAAGATCAAGTGATGAATTATTAACTAAAAATTTTATGCAAAAAAACGAGAAATATTTCACATCAGGAGATGGGAAATTCAAACCTTCCGAATCGACAAACGATATTCAATTTCCTGAAGATGGCTCAAAAGTTGACTTTATTGCATATTATCCATTTACAACGAAGATAAACAGTAAATCTGAACTACAGATTGATATTACAGATCAGGATAATCAAGAGGCTATAGACTTGCTATACTCAAACAATGCAACAGAGCTTAGCAGATTGTCAGGAAATGTAAATATGGTATTTGATCACAAACTAAGCAAATTAGATATTTCAATTAAAACCAAGGATAATTCACCTCTACAAAATACAAGAGTATCACTTAAAGGCTTTAATACAAAAGCAAACTTCTCAATCATTGATGGCAGTTTTAATTCAATAACGAAAAGCAATATTAGAATGAAGGGCAATTCTATCGGTGATACCTTTGAAGCTTTAGTGATTCCTACTGAGGATATTGAAAATACAATTTTAGAAATTATCAATGGCCGATTTGTATATACATATAAACTGAAAAACGCATCAAATATATCTTCCATTGATGAGGGGCATTTATACAAGATAAATGCAGAAATAGATCCGAATAGCGATGAAGTCAATGTTATAATTAATACTATTGGAAGCATTAATTCATGGAAAGAAAATCCTGAAGAGAATATTACAATTGGAAAAGATTATGAAATAGACGAAGATGAGGATACTGACAACAATAGTAGTGGAACAGAAGAAAATCCATATACGATTAATGATGCTATGGATAAAATGGGTGAAAAGAATGTGTGGGTGATTGGATATATCGTAGGACACTATACAGGCACTACAGTTAAGACATTCTCAAATAATGTTCACTCTTTAGAACCCATAAAAGAAACGTGTATCGCATTATCAATGTCTCAAAATGAAAAAGATGGAGAAAACACATTCCCAGTTTTTCTTAAAACCGGAGATATGAGAAACACATTAAACCTAAATAGCAATCCAGATATGATTGGAAAAAAAGTTGCTATAAAAGGCCATATAGATAAATACTACGGTTCGATTGGATTAAATGTAACATTAGTATATAAGATTATCTGACGTGAGATCTACCTAAGTCATCCAAAATCTAACACAAAGTTAGTGAGTTAAAAAAGTAGGTTTAAAACGGTAACAAAAAAGTTTTTTTGCTCTACAAAGAGTATAAAGTGGCAAAAAAACTTTTTTGTTTTGCATATTTCATTAATTATTTCTCTAAAAAACTTTTTTGTTTATCGTTTAAGAATATATTTAAGCTGATAATAAATATTATTTAACTATTATGCCGAGCATTTGAGTTAAACAAATTTAATTACACATCATATATAGAAGATGGAGTACCCTATTTACTAATTTATGGAGCAATAAATAAGACCTAACACCCTAATAAAAAAATTTGTTTAGTCCACCTAGAAGCATAAGCACCAAACAAA
>CAYFTB010000142.1:0-6225 GCA_964345875.1 uncultured Proteiniphilum sp. | reverse complement strand
TTGTTCATTTGAATATGATTTATATGATTAGTTAAAATTTTGATTTGCATATTGTGTTTGCCGTGTTTTTTATGATATGAATAGCAAAAAACAAATATAGCTAATTTGAAAATAGCAATATATAGCAGACTATAGATTTTAACATATCTTATTCGATTGTATATATTACAATGAATGTGATGGATAATCTGGACTAGTTTACATACTTTCATTTTGTTTTTTAAAACACAATTGATATTTAAGCCCTAAAACAAGCTCTCAATTTTAAGCATTTTCACTTTAATTAGACAATCCAACAAAAAAACTGACGAAACACCATTAAACTTAAATATAATTTGGAATATATTAATTTATTTTCTACTTTTATAAAACTATTCACTTCAAATTAGTGTTCTACATTTAAAGTATTCCTATTGTAGTTACTTACTAAACAGACGTAAGTTTCTGTCTTTTTTTTTTAGAGTAAATTGAAAATAAAACATATTACAAAACTTTCACTATAGCTCATTATATAAATACTTAATACTCGATGATATGAAAAACAAAACTTTAACACAGCTGCTCTATATCTTGATTTTTGTTTTTTTTATTTCAAGTTGCAAAACAAACGACTACGATTTAAAAGACAATATAGATTTAGAGCTTAGCTTAGGCGGCGACTCCTTATCAATTCCACTGATAAAGTCCAAAAAGGTATATTTAAGCTCTTTGCTTGATAGTCTAAAGCTAGAAAACCTCATAGAGGATAATGACACTAGATACTCTTTCAGATTTAGTGACACATTTAGAGAGAGTTTAACAATAGTGGATGAAATTAGCATAAGTCCTGCCCCTATTGCAATTGACCCAATCAGAGTTAAAACAAATGATCTTGATTTTGAGCCTGTAGAAATTGAATCCATACAGGTAAACTCTAGCTTTTCATTTCCAAAAATTGACAAAAGTAAAATAAAACTACCTGAAGTAAATGAAATAAAGACTTTCAAAATACCTACTGGCACTATGGATGCAAGTAGACTCAACACTTCTAAAAGCGATGACTATCTTTTTAAGCTCAGAGCTGATGAAACTGTTAATCAAATATTTGATTATGAATTTGCACCCGAAATTGATAAAATTCAAACAATACTACTGGATAAAGGTGAAGTATTAATAAAGTTTGATAAAACCACTTTACTCAATGCAGGCATATCAAATTTACGTGATAAAATAGCATTGTTTAAAATTGAATTCCCTAAAGAGTTTATAATTTCATCACCACAAGGTAATGGTAATCCACGAATTGCAAACAACACATTGTATGTCGAAAACCTTGAGTTAAATGAAATAAACGTTTATGAAGCCTCATTGAAGATTGATAGATTAGATTTCAGTTCAACAGCTCAAGATGAAGCTATTTATTATAACGCAGATGTAAACTATTCATTAGATTATCATGTTGGCGGCGACTTAACGCCCAATTTTAATCCTGAAAAACTAAGCGTTGGTTTAACTATAACAGCTAAGCCTATATTGAATGATTTACATATAAAGTCAGACGAGATAGAAATCGATAATATATCAGGCACTCGCATGATTAGTGAAACAATACAAGTAAAAAAGAATATTAATAAAGTAAATACAATAAACTTTCAAGAAGAGGCATATTTTGAAATACGATTTGAAGATCCAGCTTTATCGCCATTTGAATTAATAGATGGAAATTGCACTATTAATTTACCTAAACAATTCAAATTCAAACCAACAGAATGTCTTAACACTTATTATAACACACTTGTCATCCCTTATAATAAGTTATTTGAAACAACAAAAATTGAAGTTGAAAGCCTTGAGCTAAATGAAATTGTAGCTGAAGCAACAAATAATGTAATATATAATGACGAAATAAAGTATGATATTCAAAACTTAAAAACTAATTCGACAACTGTTACTGTTAATGAAATAAACAGTATGCAAAATAAGCCTCTGCAATTAGACCTTATAATTCAGCAATTAATAGTAGATAATGCAAGTTTTGAGTCTGAAAAATTAGAACTAAATGCACCTGAGATTGAGTTAGATTTCAAAATTGAAGAAAACATTTATGATGAATTAGAGAAAATATATACCTTAGACTTCAAAGAGTCCGTTCCTATAAACTTTGATCTAAAAATTAGCAATCTACCAACAGGATTAACTGAATTTGAATTTGAAAGTTTTACCATAGAGTTTCCTAACTTCTTAAAATTTGAAGATGGTGGAGTAGTTGATGAAAATAACAAGATGATTATTAATGAGAAAGTAGATGCAACTAAACTTTATAAAAAAACAGCAATATTAGAAAAAATTGATTTTGGAAGCAATGGTTTAGACGTTGATAAGGGTAAGTTAATATTAGATGATAAAATTAAACTAAACGGTAATATATTAGTTAGCAGTAAAAATCTTAATTCAAAAGAGTTGGATGATATTTTAATTGAACCAAAAATCACAATTGGCAATATACAAATAAGTACTGCAGAAATAAAACTCAATCCTATATTAGAAACATTTGAAGAGAGTTTTGACGTTGAATTACCAGAGAGTTTAAGCGAAACCAATCTCTCTGTTCACAACTCATTTATTGAATTAGAAATAGGAAACTCACTTGATATAGATCTATTATTAGATATAGAAATTTCATCTGCTCAAAATCCACAACAGAATATTAAAGCAGAATTAAATATAAAATCTGCTGAAAAACTTGGCGAATTAACATGGAGTCGTTTTAGATTAGCTAACGACACAACCATTAAGTCGGAAGGACACAAAGGCGTAAAAGTTGACTTACAAAGTTTATTAAAAAACATAGCTAATGATAATCTTAATATTGCTGTTAAACCTAAAATCATAGGTGACAAACAGGTAGTAGATCTTTCTGTACCTGCAAGTGATGTAGTTATAAATTATACAATAGGATTACCACTAGAATTTGCCGATGACTTTGTATTAAGCTATACAGACTCAATTAGTGATATGGCTGAAACTTTGGTAGAAATTATGAAATTCACCCATGGTAAAGTGCAAATAATAGCTGATATAGAAAATACAATTCCATTAGGATTGCAACTATCGTTAAAACCACTACACAAGGATGGAACTGAATTGCAAAATATAACTATTAAAGCATCAGGAACAGTATCAGCAGGCACAACTAATGCCGAAGAGATAATCCCATCAAACAACAGAATTATACTAGATATAGAGGGCCCTACAAAAGAAATAGAAAATTTGGATAAACTTTTGTTTAACCTAAACGCAAAATCTAATTCAACAGTTTCAGGCATACCACTCAAAGGTAGTCAGTATATTGATATGAGTGTGAAACTAAAAGTACCAAAGGGAATTAAATTAGATATGAAAGAAGACTAATTAATTTACCTGACTACTATTAAATAATTTAATTAAAACAGTAAAAAAAACTCAATATAATATAGCCATGAAACGAATTATTATAACAACAATCACTCTATTTACGTTGAGCTTTATAATCTCTGCTCAAATGGTTCATTCTACCTATTTTTTGGATGGGTGGAGTAAAAGAAGCAAGTTGAATCCCGCTTTTGTACCGCAAAGAACATATGTAGCAATACCAATGCTTGGTGAATATAAATTTGGTGTGCATTCCAATATGGGCTTAAGTAGTTTTATATACCCCAACCCAAGCGACACAGGCTATATGCTTGGACTAAACAATCAAATAAATGATGAAGTATTTCTCAAGACTTTCAATGATAATAATGGACTTTGGCAAGATTTGAATGTAGGCATTATTTCTCTTGGTTTTTTTGAAAATGATAATAATAATTTTTGGTCTTTAGATGTATCACTGCAAGAAAACATGAGTATGAATATCCCTAAAGATTTTTTCAGGCTTCTAAAATCAGGAATGACTACAAGCAACAACAATATATTTGATCTTAAGAACTTAGGATTTGCTGCAGAAGCCTATCTACAAACAACAATTGGTCACTCACGTCAATTAAATGATGACATTAGAATAGGTGCAAATATTAAAATTATAAATGGAATAGGAAAAACTAAACTAAACTATTCTAAATTTGACCTACAACTTTCAGAAGATTTATATAGATTAGAAACAGAGGGAGAATTTTTATATACTGATAATTTAATGTCTTTTCAGAAAGATGGCGAAGGTTATTTGGATTTTTCTAAGAACGAACTTAACCCTTCATTTGGATTAGCGGGCTTTGGTCTTGCTATAGACTTAGGGGCTACTTATCAAATGCTTCCAAATCTTTCATTAGCTGCATCTCTTAATAATATTGGATTTATCAATTGGGGTAAAAACAAAATGATAAATTCCAAATCACAAGGTAGCTGGCAGTTTGATGGATTAGATATTATTGACGCTGCTATTGATAGCACATTGGTTGATGAATTTAGCCAAATGCTAAAATTCAAGGAAGTAAATGAAAAGAGCGGCCTTAGCCAAAGTACACCTATCGACTTCAAACTTTCTGCAGAATACAGTATTTTCGGAAACAAGAACAAAGATATATTAGTAGGATTATTGTATCATCATTTCAACTCTAATCTCTACGATATTAATGAACTGGTACTGGCAGTTAACTTTGTACCTGCATCATGGGCTAAAGTTTCTACTACGGTAGATTTATTTAATTCTAACTTCAATAAATTTGGACTTGGAATAAGCATACCGCAGCGCGATGTGAACTTTTTCCTTGCTTCCGATTTTATCTTCCCTAAAGTGAATCCACAAAATATCCCTGTTGAAAAACTAAGGCTTAATTTTGCATTAGGAATGGCTGTGTCTTTTGGGAAAAGTAAATATTGATTAGTAGAAAGTTTGTAAAGTATAAAGTTAGAAAGCACTAGGGGCATAAAGAGCTTATTTGAATTAAAAACTAAGATAATTTTAAAATACCATTGAGCTGATAGCTCTTATCAATTTTATTTAAATGCAGTTAGCTCTTGTTGAAACTGTGGATATATCGGTTAAAAGTAGAAAGTTTGAAAAGTAAAAAGCGTATGCAGTTACTATAGTTGTTCGGTATTAACCCCCCCGCTTGACATATCAAGGTGGCTTTTATTTAATCCCTCCGGGCTTAACTGATTATAGCATATTCAATAGTTGCAACGGTACACCCCTTAGTGGGGTCGTACCGTTTTGTTATTCCTTTTTACTCTATAAGCATATGAACTCATCTAGTACACGTTGATATTTATTCTAAATATAGTATAACTCAAAAATAGAATTATATTTTATATAATACTGAAACTTTTTTCGATTTTTGTAAAATGACAATTTTAGAATATTTCATTTTTTTGCTCTTGTTGTCAAATTACAATCATATAATATTGATCATTTAGCTCTCATTGACATTTCACAACAAGTCATTTTTGCCCCAATTAGTGAAAATATCACCTTACCTCAATGGAGATTAGAGCATAAACCTATAAACATCAAACTGCTATTACTTTTATTTATAAAACTAACTGTAATAATCATATCACAACAAGAAAAAAAACCTAATATTGCTCAAAGAGCACTCATATTTGAGTGAAAATCCCACAAATACTATAATTGCAATTTGACAATAAGAGCTAAAAGCTCACAAATGCTATAATTGCAATTTGGCAATTTTAACAAATGAGGTTTTTTACACAAATTGTCATTTGACAAAATCAGTATAAATACAATTTATCCCTTAAAGTAAAATGACAATATCAGCTATAAACCCAAAAATACATTGACGTAAAATTATAATATCATCATACAGGACAAGAATGCGATGTTGTTAAATAACAAGGATAGTTACTTGCTTCTAAACTTTATAATCAAGAACAATAAAGGGCACTATTAGTTGTTATCATTTCACTTTGCAGACCTACACAAAGAAAACATATACTGCTCAAATCAAACGTCCTACAGCTTGACACTTTATAAACTTTATATCTTTAACTTTCCCTCGCCACCTTACTGCATATTTAAAATAAATTAATACATTTGTATAAAATATTACAAACATAATATAACTGAACAGACTAGTTATATTTCAACTAAGTAAAACAAAATTATAAGTATGAGATTTTTAGAGAGTGTAATAGGAGGAGATAATAGGTTTTGGAAATATCTTGTTGTCGCAATCGTTTCTTTTTTAGCAGCCAACACCATTGGTGCTTTGCCTTTAGTGTTTGTGGTTTTTATCTTTGCATTTAAAC
>CAYFTB010000141.1:0-6258 GCA_964345875.1 uncultured Proteiniphilum sp. | reverse complement strand
GTTAATATGGTTTTTCACTTGTCAAACTTAATACATTTTGATCAAAAGTTGAAATGTTTGGGCGTTGAATAATTTAAAGGTTTTATATATTAATCGCATAATCACTTCACCTATTCACCATTCATCTATAAATAATCATATCAAGATATCATGGCAGAATAAACTCTGAATAATTTGTGACTTCGGCTCATAATTTTTGAATAAAATTTATCCAAATGGTTAGTCCAGCACGTAACGGTAAAATAAAATCTATTGTGGAGGTTCCTCCGTGACATAACGGCGAGTTTTTTTGAATGTTTTCATTGCTCAATTTACAAATATTATATGTGTTTTCGCGCATATATGTTATCAGTTGTGAAATTAGAATGTGTCATGTGATATTTTGATGAAAACATCATGCAACTAAGGTATAAAATGGTAAGTTTTTGTGTCGCCATGACATGACAGCAACACAAAAACTTTTGTGGAGGTGATTCCGTGATGTGATTTTTGATTTAACATTTATGTTGTTTAACTAAAACATTGCTTATAGAGAATAATATCAAGTGAGTTTATGTTAATGGGATTGTCTGGCTCTATAAATAGAGTTGATTTTATCAAAATGTTATGTCAAATGACCATCTTTTCAGATGTTTTTATCTATCCGTCACATCACGGTACTATTAACAGTTATGTTTTAACATTTTAGATTATTGCATAATTGTCTGATTATTAGTGTTTGTATTTTTGTAAGTGTTTTGTATGTAATCTATTGTTAATATTTTAACAATAGTCAAAAGACCGTATATGTGAATAAGTTTTAATTTGATGGCGTGGTTATTTTTATTGTAATTTTCTTAACATATGGTTGAATAAATTACCTGTCAATATGTTATTTAGATAGCACCTTTTTTCGTACTTTTGTGAGAAATAAAAATAAAATGTTGTTTTCCCCTAAGTTTCTATCGGAAAACCAAAACAAATACTCAAAATGAATTTATTAGAAAAGATTATTGAAAGAGCAAAAGCTAATAAACAGCGCATTGTTCTTCCTGAAGGCGTAGAAAAAAGAACACTAAAAGCTGCTAATCTACTAATTGAGGATGGTGTGGCAGAAATTATTTTGATAGGTAGTCAAGAAGAAATATTGGCATCTGCCAATGACTTAGGTTTGACTAATATTGAAAAAGCTACTATTGTTGACCCGACTAATCATTCAAAAAAAGAAGAGTATGCAAATATTTTGTTCGAGTTACGCAAAAGTAAGGGTATGACCCTCGAGCAAGCACTTGCAACTGTGGAAAACCCATTATATTTAGCTGCATTGATGATTAAAAATGGTGATGCTGACGGTGAGATTGCTGGAGCACTAAACACAACAGGTGATGTGTTGCGTCCTGCACTTCAAATCATAAAAACCTCTCCAGGAATTAGTGTGGTTTCGGGTGCATTTGTGATGTTTACCGAAACTAAACAATATGGTGAGGATGGTGTTTTGGTGTTTGCTGATTGTGCTGTTATGCCAAATCCTAATGCCGAAGAATTAGCTCAGATTGCTATAGCTTCTGCACAAACTGCGAAAAGTTTAGTAGGAGTAGAACCACGAGTGGCTATGTTAAGTTTCTCAACTAAAGGTAGTGCTAAGCACGAAATGGTTGACAAGGTTTCTGAAGCAACTAGAATTGCAAGAGAGCTAGCCCCAACTTTGAAAATAGATGGTGAACTTCAGGCTGATGCTGCATTGGTTCCGGCAGTTGGCGAAAGCAAAGCTCCAGGAAGTGAGATTGCAGGTAAGGCTAACGTACTTGTTTTTCCAACGCTTGAGGCAGGAAATATCGGCTATAAACTTGTGCAAAGATTAGGAAATGCCGAAGCTGTAGGTCCTGTGCTACAAGGTATGGCCGCACCAGTTAATGATTTATCACGAGGTTGTTCGGAAGAGGATATTTATAACATGGTAGCTATCACAGCTAATCAGGCTATTGGATTGAAATCAAAATAATTAAATAATATATATCAATGGGTAAAACAATTACGGAGCCAATAGAAAATTATGGCTTAAGCATTGACATTGAACGCAAAAATAAGCCAATGTTTTCAACGATTGGCGTTGTGGGTGCTGGCAAAGAGGGACGCAATATTATCAATATGGCTGCAACTGCAGGCATGGATGTCGTTTTTCTTGAAGAATCGAACGAACGTATAGAATTTGTTTTGAGCGAGCTGAGTAGAGTGTTAGAACAAAAGGTTACCAGTTGGGGTCTGACTCAAGCGGAAAAAAGGATTATTCTTAACCGTGTTAAGCCAACTTTGGATTATGAAGACTTCAAAGGTTGTGATTTTGTGGTAGAGTGCACTCGCTACTCAGAGAGCGGCCGCCGAAGCACACCTGTTCGTAAGGTTATTTTCAAAAAGCTAGAAGATATTCTTGATGAAGATGCAATTATTGCTACAAATGGTTCCACTGTAATTATCAGTGAACTTGCTGCTGATCTTGATCACAAAGAGCGTTGCGTAAGCTTGTATTTCCCCGTGTCTCATCCCGATGCTAAGATTTTAGAGATTGTAAGTGGGATGTACACTTCGGAAGAAGTTTACAAAAAGATGGAAGTTTTCTCTAAGCTTATCAACTATAAACCACATCGAATAAGTGAGAGCAATGGCAACGTTAGTTTGAGATTGCTTGTTGCAATGCTTAATGAGGCTTGTCAAATGCTTTTAGAGCGAATTGCGTCAATGGAAAGCATCGAAGAGACATTCACAATTATCTATGGTCAAAGATATGGCATTTTCCGAATTGCTGATATTGTAGGTATTGAAAGATTGGTAACCCTTATGGAAGCTATGTTTAATGACTTTGGTGAGAAAAACTACAAACCAAATCCATTGTTGTGGAAACTATACCGTTCAAACCAACTAGGTGTTCGTTCAGGCAAAGGTTTTTATATTTATGATGAAAATGGAGAACCTATTGGTCCAAACAAATCAATACTTAACTAAGGAGGGATAATAAAATGAAAATATTAGTTTTAAACTGTGGAAGTTCATCCATAAAATATAAGCTTTTCGAAATGGAAAGCAAAGAGGTTATTGCTCAGGGTGGTATTGAAAAGATTGGTATGAAAGGCTCGTTCTTAAAGGCTACACTGCCTGATGATAGCAAGCTAATGCTAGAGGGAGAAGTGTTAGAGCATCGTGCTGGTATTGAGTATATTCTGGGTGTGTTGCTTAGCGAAAAATATGGTTGTCTAAAATCACTTGATGAAATTGAGGCAGTTGGTCACCGTGTGGTACATGGAGGCGAGCATTTCAACGAGAGTGTGTTGATTGATGATGAAGTTATAGAGAGGCTTATCGAATGTATAGAGCTTGCACCACTTCACAATCCACCAAACTTGAAGGGTATTTATGCTATTCAAGAGCTTATGCCAGAAACGCCTCAAGTGGCTGTATTTGACACTGCATTCCATCAAACAATGCCTGGACATGCTTATATGTATGGTATCCCACATTCGTTATATGAGAAATATGGTATTCGTCGTTACGGATTTCATGGCACAAGCCACCGTTATGTTTCACAGCGTGTTTGTGAATTTTTGGGCGTTCCGTTCGAAGAGCAACGTATCATCACTGCACATATTGGTAATGGGGGCTCGGTTACTGCCATTAAAAATGGAAAATCAATAGATACCAGTATGGGTATGACTCCTGTTGAGGGGCTTATTATGGGTACTCGTTCGGGTGATGTTGATCCCGGTGTCGTTTCGTTTATAATGGAAAAAGAGCATATGGGCACACAAGGTATATCTACATTACTAAATAAGTTTTCGGGTGTTCTTGGAGTATCGGGCATTTCTTCGGATATGCGTGAGATTGAGAAAGGATATTTCGAAGGAAACGAGCGTGCAGTTCTTGCTATGAATATGTATAACTATCGCATAAAGAAGTTTGTTGGTGCATACACCGCATCTTTGGGTGGGTTAGATATTCTTGTGTTTACAGGAGGTGTTGGTGAAAATCAAGCTTTGACTCGCGAGTATGTGTGTAAAAACATGGAGTATATGGGTATTGAGCTTGATGAAGAACTGAATAGATCGGTTCGCGCTAAGGAAATTGTTATTAGCAAACCATCGTCAAAAGTAAAAGTTCTGATTATCCCTACGGATGAGGAGTTAACAATTGCTCAAGATACTTTAGAGATATTGAGAGCCAAAAACTAAAGGTTATTATCCTCCCTAAATAGGGTTGAAAATAAGTAGTAATATAAAAAAGGTGCTGAGAAATATCTCAACACCTTTTTGCTTTTTATAATGTAAATAATCACTATTTGGTCATTATTTAATCAGTGTTTGAATTCTGTTTAATTACTTGTTGAAATGCTTTTTTACAGCGGGGAAAACCTTTTCGCCTAGCAACTCAATATTTTTCATATTTTGAATATGAGTTGGTCCACCGATGTCAATATGAGCTATGTACTGATTAATATCAAACATCTCTAGTGTGTTTATTAACTTCTCTGTTACCTCTTCAGCACTTCCCATATACAAAGCTCCGCTAGGTCCCATGCCTGCTTTAAATCCTTCTTGAGTGAATGAACCGCGCCAACCACGCTCGCGACCAATCTTGTTCATAGAGTGAGCATATCGAGGGAAGTAATCATCCATCAGTTCTTTCATGTCTTCCGAAACAAAAGTGTGCGAGTGAATACCTATTTTCATTTCGTCTAGGTTGTGCCCTTGATTTTCATATTCCTTTTTATAATAATCAATCAGTGGCTTAAACTGAGCAGGATTACCACCAATAATGGCGAACACAATTGGCAAACCCAATACGGCTGCACGCTGAACCGATGCAGGTGTGCCACCCACAGCAATTGAAACAGGTATTTTTCGCTCTGCCACAGGATATACGGTTACATCCGAGAGAGGTGCTCTGAATTCACCTTTCCAGGTAATAGGCTTATTTTCTTGTAGCTTAAGCAATAGTTCTATCTTTTCCGCAAACAGCTCATTATAGTCATTAAGGTCATATCCAAACACCGGAAAAGATTCGATAAAACTACCTCTTCCTGCCATAATTTCTGCACGTCCTCCTGATAATAAGTCAACTGTTGTGTAATCCTGATATAATTTTACAGGATCAACCGAGCTGATAACATTTACACCGCTTGATAGCTTTATATTTTTGGTTACAGTTGCCAATGCTGCAAGTATTATTTCGGGAGCAGCCACTGCATAGTCCTCACGATGATGTTCACCCATCGCAAATATGTCCATTCCTAGCTCATCTGCCAGCTTCACTTCTTCAATTATCTCTTTAAGTCTGCTTGATGCACTCTGATACTTTTTAGTTTGGAAATTATATGCCATATCTCCAAACATTCCAATTCCTAGTTCCATAATATAGTTTTTGTATTTATATGCTTTAACAAGTTTAGCTAACTGATTGTTTACAAGTGGTATCTATAAGGATAGTGGAGGTAATAGTGCTTCCTGTTTAAGAAGCAAACATATTTATTCTCAATATATTTTAAATGATTATCTTAGCAATTTAATTTAATAACAAGTGAAATAATCATATTAAAATAACGAATTGCTAAGTTATGAAAAATAAAAAAACAGGAATAGTATTTAGGTCGCGTTTAAGTGTGTTATTACTTGTCATTATATTAGCGGCATTTATTCCAGCTATTATTCCCATAGTTAAACATAAGATAGTTCCAGGCTTGATTATTATAGGAGTGACATTCTTGTTTACCATCTTTATATTAACTGGAGTTAGGTATATTATATCAGGCGATAAGTTGTATGTAAAAATATGGAATATACCATCAGGTAGTGTAGATATAATGAATATCACTTCGGCAACACGCTCGTATAATCCTCTATCATCACCAGCCTCCTCTCTCAAGAGATTGCGACTCGGTTTAGGAGGTAGGGTAAAAAACTCATATATGCTCATTTCGCCAGTAAGGGAATCAATGTTTATTGAAGAACTGGAAAAAGTCAATCCTAATATCACTGTTGATATTCCTGTAAAAAAGGGAATGTGGCGCATTCAAGATTGGGATCTTTAAAAAAGATAAATCTATGTGATATATAAAGTAGAATAGTGTAATATGCTTTTGCAATAATTAGAATAGACTTGGCTGATATTTTGGGTACAGTAAATTATATTATAATACCAGTCAGGTATCTTTACACCTGACTGGTACAATCATTATAATTAGTCGTCCCTTAACAAGCATATATCTGTCAATATATCAGCATAATAAGCATT
>CAYFTB010000140.1:0-6283 GCA_964345875.1 uncultured Proteiniphilum sp. | reverse complement strand
ATATGATGGATGAAATTGTGATTACAGCTTCTGGAGAAACTAAAAGTGAATCTTCTAATAATGAATTGTTTGTGGTAGTTGAGGAACAACCGGAATTTCCTGGTGGTACTGAAGCAATGATGAAATTTTTATCGGAGAATATTAAATACCCCGATACTGCACAGAAAGATGGCATTCAGGGTAGAGTAATACTAAACTTTGTGATTGAAAAAGATGGGGCTATTTCTGAAGTAAAAATTGTACGTGGTGTTGAGCCATCATTAGATGCAGAAGCTATACGAGTGATAGAATTAATGCCCAAATGGAAGCCCGGAAAACAAAGAGGACAAGAAGTAAGAGTAAGGTATACTCTACCAATTGTGTTCAAACTTCCTCCTAAAGAAGAAGCAAAATAGAATTAGACTTTGTAATAGATTGATTAATCGGTTAATTGCATACAGCAATTAACCGATTAATAATTTTCATACTACTCTTTAACCAATTCTCCAACTCTACCACTTATCTGCATAAGTGATATTTCATAAAGCTTAGTTCTATACTTTGCACTAACCAGTCTTTGTTCTGCGTTTAGAAGACTAACTTGTGCTTCACGCAAAAGAATTCCTGATAAATCTCCCAACAGATACCTCTCCATGGCAATTTCGTAGTTTTGCTGTGCATTTTCAAGACTTTCTTCCTCAAATATTGCCAGCTGAATATTGTTTTGATAAGCAAGCCACATATTGGCAAAATCGCTTTGTAAATATAACTTTTGCCGATCTACTTTTAGCTCTTGGTTATTTATTCTAATACGAGCATTCTTTTGTTCCCTCTTACGATTGAATCCATCAAAAATATTAAATCCTAATGTGATGCCTGCACTTGGACCCCAGTTGCGTTGTTGATCCAGGTTTCCACTATTATAATTGTAGTGTGTGAAACCATAACTGCCGTTCAGTCTAAGATATGGATAATTTTGACTTTGCAGTGATTTTAATTCAAGCTCACTTAGGCTTTTATTTTTCTCAGACAGTAGTAACAATGTATTGTTTTTCATCATGTCGTCATACAACTCATCTTTTTGCAAAAACCTGTTTACAGTTATCGTCGTATCTGCAGCAGTAAAAGCATTCTCAGGATTATGAGATCCCATCAACTCATTTAATTTGATTCTCGAGCTATGCAATACTTCATATTGCTGAATTAGTTGTGAACTGTCTGTATTGAAATCAACTTTGGCTTGTTGCAAGTCTAGACGCGAAAATGATCCTACTTGATATCTGGCTTCCACCACGCGCAATCGTTCACGAGATAGATCAACAGCCTGCTGAAGGTTGTTTAATAATTGTTTTTGCTGAACATAATTGAAGTATTCAGCTGAAATATTTGCTATAAAATCCTCAATGCCAAGACGTGTATTTAGTTCGCCCATAGACTGCAGCTCTTTTAATCGCTTGTGATTAGTCTGTACTTTGAAGCCTTCAAATATAGTCCAGTTTAAATTAACAGAAGCATCAAGAGTTTGAGTCCCTGTAGTTGAAGCATCTGTTCTGCTACTGCCAGAAGGTACATTATCACTTGAGTTTTCTCGTATATTATATCCTGAATTTAATCCTAAAGTAGGTAAAAAGCCTGCATTACCAAGCGTAACATTGTTGTCCGATATAACTTGTTCATTTCTCACAATTTTCAAGTCATAATTACTCTCCAGACCGATTCTGATTATATCATTTATATCAAGAACCTCTTGAGCATATAATGATGAGGATAGAATAACCGTAATTGCAAGAAAAATATGTTTTATATTACTATACATTTTGTATTTCTTTATTTACTTTTTCTTTATCTCTTTTTTCTCTATCCGTTGACAAGTATATATACATGGCAGGAACTACAAATAGAGTAAGGAATGTTGATACAAGCATACCTCCAACCACTGCCACTCCCATGGCTATACGACCATTAGCTCCTTCACCAGTAGCCATGGCCAACGGCAATAGTCCTAATACGGTAGATATACTTGTCATCAAAATAGGACGAAGTCTCTGATTAGATGCAGTAACTAATGATTCAAATTTGCTCATTCCTAAAATTTGACGTTGATTTGCAAACTCTACGATCAAAATTCCATTTTTTGCAACTAGACCAATCAGCATAATTATTCCAATCTGACTATAAATATTCATCGTAACGTTAAAAAACCACATAAATAATAATGCACCAAATACTGCAAGAGGAACGGTGAACATTATCACAAAAGGATCTTTAAAACTCTCGAATTGTGCTGCCAACACAAGGAAAATAAGGACAATGGCGAGGCCAAAAGCAAATAGTAAACTTGACGAGCTTTCACGGAAGTTTCTTGATTCACCCTCAAGCGATGTTCTGAATGTGTCGTCTAGCACCTCAGCAGCAATTCTATCCATTTCCTCCAATCCTTGTCCTAGAGAGTACCCCTTTGAAAGTCCTGCAGATATAGTGGCTGAGTTGAATCGGTTGTATCTATATAGTTGCGGTGGAGCTACGCTTTCTTCTAATGTAACAAGATTATCCATCTGAATCATCTCTCCTACATTGTTTTTGATATAAATAGTTTTTAAATCAAGAGGAGTATTTCTTTGTTGACGATTAATTTCTCCTAACACTTGGTATTGCTTACCATTCATATAAAAGTAACCCATCCTTTGCCCACTAAGTGCATATTGCAATGTTTGTCCGATATCTCTAGTGCTCACACCCAAAAGCGCAGCCTTAACTCTATCAATAACAATTCGCGTTTCAGGTTTTGTAAACTTTAAGTTTACGTCTGACATTTGGAAGAATGGGCTTTCGCTAACCTTTTCCATAAATGGAGGAATAAACTCTTCAAGCTTTTGAATATTGGGAGCTTGAAGTACATATTGAATAGGCATACCACTACGTCGCCCACCAAAAGATGATGTTTGTTGCACAAAAGCTCTTGCTTCTGTTTCGTTTCTAACAGCACTGGTAAGCTCTTCAGCTATCTGCATTTGGCTTCGTTCTCTAAACTTCATATTGGGTAATATAACCCTAGTCATGCCAAATCCACTTCGAGAGAATGCTATGATAGATTCGGCATCATATGCAACTGAGTCGGCTATTTCAGATATCTTTTCATTATAATTGCGACTGAATTCATATGTAGCACCCTCGGGCGATGATGTTCGAATCATTATCTGCGAACGGTCCTCAAGTGGAGCCATTTCTGCAGGAATAGTGATCCAAAGAACAACTACAACTATCAATGAAATACCTGTGATAGGGTATATCAACCATTTGCGTTTAAGAAATCCTAATAGTGCTTTGTTGTAAAAGCTATTGATAGCTTCAAATATAGCCTCAGTTTTTGAATAGAATTTACTATCTTTTTGCTTACGTACCAGTAACTTTGATGATAGCATTGGCACAAAAGATAGAGCAACAAATGAGGAAATAATAACCGCTCCCGAAATAACGATGCTAAATTCTCTAAATAGTCGCCCCGTCATTCCTTCAAGAAATATAATGGGGAAGAAGATTGCAACCAGAGTAATTGTAGTTGATATCACTGCAAAGAATATCTCTTTAGAGCCTTCAGTTGCAGCTTCTCGTGGAGACATCCCTTGCTCAACTTTCAGGAATATATTTTCTACTACCACAATGGCGTCATCAACAACCAATCCAACGGAGAGAACAACAGCAAGCATCGATAGTACATTGATTGAGAATCCTGCCAAATACATTATAAAGAATGTGCCAATCAATGAAATAGGAATTACCAATGTGGGAATAAGTGTTACCCTGAAATTTCGGAGGAAAATAAAGATAATTATCACCACCAAAATAAAAGCAATTAGCACAGTGTTTTGCACTTCACTTATAGATGCACGAATAAACTGTGTGTTATCGAAAGCTATACCTATCGTCACATCATCAGGAAGGTCTTTGCGCATTTGTTCAATTCTTTCCCTCACTTCGTCAGCAATAACTATTTGATTTGCTCCTGGTTGAGGAATAATAACGCAGCTAACCATCGGAAATCCATTACGTTTCATGAGACTCTTTCTGTTCTCACTATCAAGCTCTGCCGTGCCTATATCTCCAAATCTAACAATGCGATAATCGTCTTCAATTATTACCATATTATTAAATTCTACAGGCGTTTGCATCAAACCCATAGTTCTAATAGCCTGCTCTATTTGATCACCTTCAATACTTCCTGCTGGTAGCTCAATGTTTTCTCTGTCAAGAGCATTTTTTACATCCATAGGAGTTATATTGTAAGCAGCCATTCTTACAGGGTCTAGCCATAAACGCATTGAATATCTATTTTCTCCCCATATCTCTACAGCACTTACGTTAGATATTGTTTGCAGTCGCTCTTTTACCGTTAGTTCAGCAATTTCGGAAAGCTCAAGCAAATTACGAGTGGGGCTTTCCACGGTTATTTGCATTATTGGGTCGGCATCGGCATCAGCCTTTGCCACTGTAGGAGGGTCAGCATCTCGTGGCAAATATCGTTGAGCACGTGATACCTTATCACGAACGTCGTTTGCTGCTGTTTCCATGTCCACACTAAGCTCAAACTCGACAGTTATTCTTGATGATCCCTGACTACTTTGGCTCATTAGTGAACGGATACCTGGAATGCCATTAATATTTTGCTCAAGAGGCTCGGTTATCTGATTTTCTATTACCTCAGCATTTGCTCCAGGATACGATACAGATACTGTAATTATGGGATTGTCAACGCTGGGAAACTCTCTAACAGCAAGACTTGTGTAGCCAATAACACCAAATATGATAATTATTAATACTAAAACAGTTGCCAGAACTGGACGATTAATACTTAATTCTGATAAATTCATTTTATTAATTCTCTATTGAATTAGGAACAAAGTCTGCAATATTTACAGGCATTCCATTTCTTAATTGCATCACACCGGTAGTAAGTAGTGTGTCATTTGCCGATAGTCCTGTCAAAACTTGCACATGAGACGCAGTTCTTTGTCCTTTAATAATTTCAACTTCTTGCGCTTTGCCATTTTTATAAATATAGGCTATGTCGCGTCCCATCTCTGTGATGCTTGAGATACTTGGAATGACAATGGCTCCTGGAATCTCGCTAAGCAAAGCTTCGATATTGCCTGATAGTCCTGGTTTTAGTTTTCCGTCAGCATTAGCATATCGTGCACGAGCCTTAAGAGTCAAAGTTTTGGGGTCTAATTGTGATTCAACAGCATATAGTTCTGCTGAATAAACATTTAAATCATTTGCAACAGTAAATATTATTTCCGATCCTAGCTTGATTTGTGATACTTGATTTTCATTCATAGAAAATTCAAGTTTAAGTGGTGATATCTTTGTCAATTTTGAGATCTCTACCGTGGGCGATGCATATGCACCCACACTCACTTGTCGCAATCCAATAACTCCGCTAAATGGTGCGCGAAGCTCTGTCTGTTCAATTCTTGATTCTACTAATTCGAGATCAGCTTTGAGCTTTTCGAGTTCTGTATTTACTGATTGGTATGTTTCTTGGCTAATTGCGTCTTTTTCTAACAAAGTCTTTTGCCTATACACTCTGTCTTCAGCTAGAGGTAGTTGAGCTTTCAGTTTTCTTAATTCAGCCTGAAGTGGTGCATCATTTATTTTTGCCAATAATTGTCCCTTTTGAACGAAAGTTCCTTCATTAAAATGAATTTCTGTTATCTTACCAGAAGTTTCAAAGGTAAGTGTTACCTCTTCGTCGGGCAACAGAACTCCTCTCGCTATATATAAGTCTGTTTTTAGAGTTTGTGGTACTAACACCGAAGCCGTTACGCTCAATGGTTGACGACTAGCAGGTGTACGCCCGGTAGTGCCTGGTCTTTTTTCGTTATTCCATCCCAACAATACTTTGATTTGTGGGAGAAAAATCATCCCTAGTATTAACAAACCTATTGCTACAAATACAATAATTTTATTTCTCTTGTTCATTGCTAAGTGTAAATTTCCACAAACTTAACAAAAATATATATCAAGCATAGAATAACAATCTTCATTTTAGTTTTATTAAAAGATAAAAATAGACATACTGCGTGTTTTAGTCGATAAAGACTTCTTATGTGTTAAAATTGATTTATGGAATATCTGATTTGTAATCCAAATCTAACACTTAGATAATAAAGAATTATTTTTCTTTTAAGAGTTCGAAGCATATTCTGGTAAAAGAACATATCTGCTATTTGGTGTTTGATATTTTAGTAAATCAAAGAAATAATTTAATTCAAACAGTATTTTACTTTATACATATTCTTAATTA
>CAYFTB010000139.1:0-6481 GCA_964345875.1 uncultured Proteiniphilum sp. | reverse complement strand
CATTGATTGGATAATATAAAAAAGAGTCTGATGGAAATAATAATTCATCAGACTCTTTTCGTTTATATTTTATAGTATTTTACTTTGCGAATGGTATTTTATTTCCTCCTAGCAGAGCATCATATCTCACTAGTGCCTCCACAAAATAATAATCAGCATAAACCAATGGCACATCAATCTCACTATTATGCGGAATTGCACCTACACAATGCTTCAAAATAAAATTAGCGTTCTCTCCAGCTTTAGCTCTGTATAAATCACGTCCTAGTGAGTGCAAAATTTGAACAGCAGCATCATAATATTTCTTCGACTGATTCCCTTTCACAAATGTACTAAGCTCAAACAATGCTGAGGCTGTAATGGCTGCAGCAGAAGCATCACGATAATTGGCAGTAAAATTTATAGCTTTAGACTTAACACCAGGCTTGTATCCCGGTTGATAAGCATTAAAATCCCACCAAGGAATTTTATCTGATGGTAGGTTGTTGTGATTAAGATAGTAATCTGCAGTTTTTATTGCTGTTTTCAGGAATCGTTTATCCTTAGTTTCTCTATAAACCATTGTAAATCCATAAATAGCCCATGCCTGACCGCGTGACCAAGTAGAATTGTCAGAATATCCCTGCGAAGTCTCCCCTTTAATATATTTTCCCGTTTCTGAATCATATGCACAAACATGAATGGTGCTACCATCTTTACGCACCTGATTTTTCATTGTCGTCTCGGCATGAGTAATTGCTATATCTTTAAAAGTATTATCACCAGTTACACTTGAAGCAAAAAACAACAGTTCAAGATTCATCATATTATCAATAATAACAGGATGATCAAAAACCTCATCACTATTCCAAGAGTGCCACCTATTCCATGATTTGATTGTGCCTGATGCTGGATTAAAACGAGTAGTTAAAGATTTTGCCGATTCAACTAATATGTCCTTCACTTCATCAGATTTCTTTATCCTATATGAGTTACCATACGGACAATACATCATAAACCCTATATCATGATTTCCTGTATAAGTTTTAACTGATTCCATCTTATCAGTCCAAACTTTGGCAGAGTCGGCCAAAGCACCATCGCCAGTATATTCTGATAAATACCACAAAGTGGCTGGGAAAAAACCTGCCGTCCAACCCTGTATGCCATGCTTAACAAGTTCGCCATTTTTGTTTGCTGAATGAGGCATATTTGTAGCTGAGAATGGTGTTTTCATCATATTCTCGACCTGTGTTTTGGCAAGATTAATGTTTTCTCTAATAAATTGTTTTTCTGTTTCTTGAGCCGATAGAGAATAGACCATTACTGCTGCAAGAATAAATGATGGCAATGTTTTTTTCATTTGATTATAAATTAATTATCCTGTTTTCAAAGAACTAAAAACAAAAATACACCTTCTTATTACAATAAGAAATCAAAACGAATTAAAAGACTATCCAAAGCTAATAAGTCTCTATAATCTTTTTTACTTTGAGCCTTCGTTTCTCAGATCTTCCTCTTGGCGGATCAAAGCTTTTACCGCTTGGAACGACAAGTTGTCCCGCAGTTGAAACTATCACCATTTTTCTTCCGATGAAAACATAATCTGTTGAACCCTGAGGACGCATGTTTATTGGTGTGGAGTTTGTAACTTTTAGGTCAAGATGAATCTCCATCTCTTGTTTGGGAATTATAAGCAAACGATCATATTTTGTTGGAAGCTTTGTAGTTGGAGAAACTTTAAGTATATCATTATTCTGCTGCATATCAATTTGTTGTTGTTGATGAAGAGATTGTGCCTGGTTCTCAGGCATAAGAAGTGATTCTCTCAATTTCAATTTCATCTCTTTTTTCAAATCTTGTGCTCGCAAAACATTTGCAAAAGATGTAAGAAATAAGGTGGCAAACAAAATATATCTCATCTCCTTTAAAAACAATGAAAAAGTATTATTTTTCAAAAGTATTATTTTAACTTGAATGATGATGTTAATGCCATGTTATATAACGTGAGTAAAATAAAAAACATATTTCACATGATACCAACTTAAGAATACCTATTCATTTTCGACTTTTTCCCACTAAATTGCGTTATTTGAACATAGATAAAATCTATTTCGACCGATTTGACTTTTTAAAATGGTCGAAATTCCATGAGATGTTAAAATGAAAATTTAAATATCCAAAAAAGTCCATGAAGTGATAAAATGAATTTTTTAAATCGAAAAAAAGCATTTCAGAGCTGTTTAAAAAAAAGAGCAATAGACTTTATTTTATTAAAGCTGATTTTCATTATAATTGATCTTGTAATGTTACAACTAAATCATTACTTTTGTGCAAGACCTTGTTTTGCATATTTTATTATAAAAATTGCAGACTTTCTTTACTAGATACTAAAAAGCAATATGGTTAAGGCCTACAACTGCTATATTATTAAATTAAAAACATCTATAAATAAACTTTTAAACCTATGAAGAATAATTTCACTTGCGTGCTAATGTTATTATTATTATTAAGTCTCAACATTAATGCACAAAATCCGAAGCTGACTGACGAAAATGCCTTTAGCATGATTATGCTTTCTGACCCTCAGTCCTACACCAAGTTTAGCTACAATCAGCCTATTTTTGACTTGATGGTGGAATGGATTAATAAGGAGACGGAAAATCTCAATATCAAAGCTGTTGTGTGTACAGGGGACTTAGTTGAAAGAAATAATTATCCACTCTCTGACATACGAGTGGGGACACAAGGAGCAAATGGAAATCAAACAAGCATCGAACAGTGGAAATACATATCAAGCGCTTTTGCCCGTCTTGACAACAAACTACCTTATATTACCTCATTGGGGAATCATGATTATGGATATGTAAGTGCAGAAAACAGACAAACGAAGTTTAATGAGTACTTTGATAGTGCTAGAAATAATAAAATTAAACATCACGTTGTATCATATTATCCAAACGAAGCTGGTGAGGCTACTTTGGAAAACTCCGCATACGAATTTATCGAATCAGGTTGGGATAAAATACTAATAATTACATCAGAATTTCATCCACGAGATGAAGTGTTGGAATGGGCAGCCAATTTGGTTAATTCTGATAAATACAAAGATCATTTTGTAATATTTATGACTCACTCCTACTTGTCAACAAATGATGTAAGAATTAATAAAGAAAATTACCAAATTAAAAATCCAAACTATGGCGAGGATATATGGAACAAACTTATTTATCCTTCCAAAAACATATCTTTAGTGCTTTGTGGACATGCTGCTGAGCCAGGAGAAAACTTTGAAAGGAACGTTGGATACAGAAATGACAAAAACATTGCAGACAAAGATGTGCATCAGATAATGTTTAATGCTCAAGCATTAGGAGGAGGATGGCATGGCAATGGAGGCGATGGCTGGTTAAGAATTTTGGAGTTTATGCCCGATGGTCAAACAATCAACATAAAAACATTCTCACCTTTTTTTGCAATTTCTCCTACATCAAAAAAACACGCTTGGAGAAAAGAATCATATGACGAATACTCTATCACTATCAGATAGCAACAACTACATATCAACTAATAATCAGCTATTAATTATTTAAAATATTATACATCATGAGAAAAGTATTTATAATATTAGGAGCGTTTATTATTTCTTTCAGCACAGTGTATTCACAACAAAAGGTGTGGAATGAAACTGAAGAACAAAAACAAGAGAGAATGCTGTGGTGGACAAATGACCGATTTGGAATGTTTGTGCACTGGGGGATATACTCACTTCCCGCAAGACATGAATGGGTGCAAACTAATGAGCGAATACCATCATCTGAATATCGAAAATATTTTGAATTATTCGATCCTGATTTATACAATCCTCACGAATGGGCTAAAAGAGCTAAGGATGCAGGAATGAAATATGCAGTTATCACTGCCAAGCACCATGATGGATTTTGCTTATTCAACACAAAGCATACTGACTATAATGCAATGAATACTCCATACGGAAGAGACATAATAAAGGAATGGATTGATGCATATAAAGAGGCTGGGTTAAAAGTTGGATTTTATTATTCATTAATAGATTGGCATCACCCAGATTTCACTTATGACAGACTCCACCCAGAACGACCTAATAATAATGCTGATTATGACAAAATGAATGAGAACCGTGATATGAATAAGTATCGCAAGTATTTGAAAGATCAAATCACAGAATTATTAACCAATTATGGAAAAATTGATATTTTATGGCTTGATTTCTCATATCCGGGTGATAAAGGCAAAGGACGAGAGGATTGGGATGCAATTGAGTTAGTGAAACTAGCAAGAAAGCTTCAGCCAGGAATTATTATTGATGACCGTGCCGATCTGAAAGATATTGAAGGTGGATGGGACTTTATAACACCAGAACAATATAAAGTGGACAGCTGGCCTGAAATTGAAGGGAAACGTGTGCCTTGGGAAACATGTCAGACATTCTCGGGAAGCTGGGGATATTACAGAGATGAAAATTCATGGAAAGATAATAAGCAACTGCTTGTGCTACTAATAGAGTCAGTTAGCAAAGGGGGCAATTTATTGCTTAATGTGGGACCAACCGCTAGAGGAGAATTTGACGCAAGAGCAACAAAAGCACTAAAAGAAATGGGTGACTGGATGCATTATAATAGCAGATCTATTTATGAATGCACAATTGCACCAAGTGAATTTAAAGCTCCTGCAAACTCAATATTGACATACAATCCTAAAACTAACCGTATGTATATTCATTTGTTAGACTATCCTATGCAAAACTTCAAACTTCCAGGATACAATGGCAAAGTAAAATACGCACAGTTTTTGCATGATGGATCAGAAATAAAGATAACTGCTCCATATGGTCATCACAGAATTGAAGATCCTGAATCAGAAAAGAATGATTTGAACCTAAGTCTTCCTGTCATAAAACCAGATATTGAGATTCCAGTGATAGAATTAATTCTAAACTAGATTACTCCAAATATTATTTCAGACATATAAAAAAAGTGAGCCAAATTTTTACATATCTGGCTCACCTTTATATTATTTTTAAAAATTGATTATCAATCAATAATATCAAAACCTGTATATGGAACTAAAACTTTAGGAATTTTTATTCCTTCGGGAGTTTGATTATTTTCAAGCAATGCAGCAACTATACGTGGCAGAGCCAAGGCACTTCCATTTAAAGTATGACACAAGTTTATTTTCTTGTTCTCGTCTCTATATCTGCACTTCAATCTGTTTGCTTGATAATCCTCAAAGTTAGAAACAGAACTCACTTCAAGCCAACGTTGTTGAGCAGCTGAATAAACTTCAAAATCGAAAGTCAAAGCAGATGTAAAGCTCATATCACCACCACAAAGGCGAAGAATACGCCATGGAAGTTCTAATTTTTCAACCAATGTCTGCACATAAGTTACCATCTCAGTCAAACGCTGATATGAATTTTCGGGTTTATCAATACATACGATTTCAACCTTATCAAACTGATGCAATCTATTTAAACCACGAACATCTTTTCCATATGAACCAGCTTCACGTCTAAAACATGCTGAATATGCTGTGTTCTTGATAGGAAAATCATTTTCTTCTAGAATAACATCACGATATATATTAGTAACTGGCACCTCTGCTGTTGGAATCAAATATAAATCATCAAGTCCCACATGATACATTTGCCCTTCCTTATCAGGCAATTGTCCCGTTCCAAAACCTGATGCTGCATTTACAACATATGGAGGTTGAACTTCTATAAAACCCTCATCACGGGCACTATCCAAAAAGAAATTAATCAATGCACGCTGCAAACGACTTCCCTTTCCTTTATAAACTGGAAATCCTGCACCCGCTATCTTAACCCCAAGTTCAAAGTCAATTAAATCATATTTTTTTGCTAAATCCCAATGAGGCATTGCACCTTCGTGCAATTCTGGATTCTTTCCGCCTGTTCTCTCCACAACATTATCTTCGGGAGTTCTACCTTGCGGCACCGAATCATGAGGTAAGTTAGGCACGGTAACAAGCAGTTCATATATTTCGTTTTCTGCATCTCTTAAATCAGATTCAATGACTTTGTTTTCCTCTTTAAGTTCAGACACCTGCTGCTTAACTTGTTCAGCTTCATCTTTATTGCCCTGCTTCATCATATTGCCAATTGATTTTGACAAAGTATTGATTTCAGACAGTTTGCTATCTAGTAAAGTTTGAGAATTTCTGCGTTTTTCGTCCAGTTCAATAATAAGATTTATTATGTCTGTAGCTTCAAAATTTTTTCGTGCGAGTTTTAAGATTATTTCGTCACGATTTTCATTTATTTCTTTGAGTGTAAGCATAAAAAAGTTTCAACTATTTTTGTATGATAAAGTGCAAAGATAATAAAATCTATTGTGCAAAAATAATTGAAACTAAAAATATATTTCAGTCTGATACGTTAGAATATCTGAAAGTGTATAAAATCTTTCATCTGTCTTTCTGCTTTTTTTCTTTTCAT
>CAYFTB010000138.1:0-6567 GCA_964345875.1 uncultured Proteiniphilum sp. | reverse complement strand
CATCAGACGATTCAGGACTCCAAGTTAATCCCTCTTTTATATTATTGGGGTTTTCTGGGTCTGGTTTCTCTGTCGATGGACCTTCAGACTTATCACCGCATGATATGACAACCAAAAATAGTAATACTAGAATCCACAATTTATTCATTACTTCTTTCATATTTATCGATTTTAGTTTTGTCTTTATATTCTTTGTCTTGAGTTTAGTGAAATGGTTTAATACTAATAAGATTAATAGAGAAAGTCTGAGAATATATTTAATAATATTCTCAGACTTACAAATATAAAGATATTTATTCGTTATTTAAATGATCCTGTATTGGTGTCGAAGTTCAGTGTAATTACATTTCCTGCTTTTCCTGCAACTGATTCTTGATCACCTCCATTATTTCTATATTCTATTTTTGAATCGAATACGTTAAATTCGGCGTTCCACCAGCTTGAAATCCAATGATGAGAAGTGTACATACGTATATTCCCGTCTGCACTTAGTTCTGGAGATACTAATGCTTTGTTAGCTAGGTCTATTTCAAATATATTCTCAGCTTTGTTTTCATCCCATCCTCCAAAAGTATCACCCATACCATAAACTTTAGCTGGTGTTACAGATAACTTATACTTATTTTCCCTCATATCTAAAACTACCATATAAATG
The DNA here is from genome assembly GCA_964345875.1 of uncultured Proteiniphilum sp. Taxonomy (GTDB): domain Bacteria; phylum Bacteroidota; class Bacteroidia; order Bacteroidales; family Dysgonomonadaceae; genus Petrimonas. The sequence continues at coordinate 5,912 of CAYFTB010000138.1, read as the reverse complement.
TTGGTGCTCTCAATACTCAAGTTTCCATCACCATTTGAAATAGTTACACCTTCTGCATCAAGTTCTGAAATTTCACCAAAACCTAGATTAGGGTTGCCCCAACCTTCAGCAGATATTTTAAAGCCTTTACCGCCTTCTAAAGTCAATATCTTCCAATACACTCCATCAGTGCCTCCAGCTATCTTGTGCATCTCTGCATCTGTATGTGTACCTGGTGTATCCCATGCGTATGCAGTAGCATCACCTACTAAGAATAATGACTCAGGATACTCAGGTGGTGTAACAGCTTCTCCTATCAATTCGAATGTTACATTGAATTGACGCGAACGTAAATCGTATATTATTGTGAACTCATATTCTCCTCCAAACTCTCCTTCAAAGTTTGAGCCACCAGAATGGCTTACTTGTGTAATAGCTTTTTCTACAAGAGGTGCAGCATTTTCTCCTAGTCCGCTTAAATCTGTATAGAATTTGACAGGTTCTCCTCCTTGTATATTTACTTTATTTCCCCAATCACCTCCGTATCTGAATTTGTATTCTGCTGGAGTCATATTAAGTTTGCCGTTCCATGTTACTTTTAATGAGCCGTCGTAAGTTGCTGCATTTAATGGAGTTTCAGCATCCCAACCCTTAGGTGTTGCTGCACCAATAACGCCAAAGTTAATAGGAAGTATATTTATTTCACTGAGCGCAGTGTTTACAACGATAAAGTAAAATCCATCTTTTTCAACTTTGAGAGGAGTTGCATTCTCTTCAAGCTTATAGACAAATATATTGTCTTCCTTTTTTTCTTCTCCACCATTTCCATATACCTTCACATTATTTAGTTCAGTTGCAATAGATATATTGAAGTCTCCTTCAGCTTTTAGCCAAGTATATATTCCAACTAGTTCAGGTATATTTTTATTATCCCCATCCAAAGTAATTACATTTAATGCGGATGCTGGAGCCTCTCCACTGTATATAGTTGCCGAGCCACTAATATATGTTCCTTGCTGAATGTCTTCTACTATTTTCCAGTTGTCGTTATCACTACAATTGGCAAGCAAGGGTATAAACAGTAAAAGTAAATATTTATATAAACGTTTCATGTTCTTTTGTTTTTTAGTTATCATAACCAGCGTTTTGAGTTAGATTATTATTTAGCGACAAAACATCTGCTGGAATTGGGAATACAGTTCTATAACGTGCAGACGCGGGTCTGTCAGAAATAACTTTATGGTAGCTGTCAAATCTAATTAAGTCTTGACGTCTTACACCTTCCCATGCTAGTTCTAGTAATCTTTCGTCAAGCAAAGTAGCAAGTGTGGCCTCTCTGCTTGATGCACCAACTCTATCTCTTACTTTCTTCATTTCAGCATCTCCGTTTTGTCCCGATCTTACTAATGCTTCAGATTTCATCAATAATACATCAGAGTATCGGAATAGAACCCAGTCGTTACGTACAAGCTGTCCACCAGATTGTGCCAACTCATCAAACTCATATTTTGCCATTCTTGCACCAGCTGTTTTTTCGTCAGCAATACCCGAAACATCTAATGCAATTGCATCTGGTTTATACTCTAACTCTTCATTTCCATTCATGATAGGGCTTCCATCAGGACCGAACACTTTACCCATAAAGTAAGTTTTTTCAGTTCTTGGGTCGACACCACCTTTTCTGAAAATAGCAATAGCCTCTTTGGTAGCAGATGCACCGTTCCATCCATCTTGAGCAAAGGCTTTTGCATGCTCATAGTGTCTTGAGCGAACTAAATTCATATTGCGTGCTCCGTAAAGAACAGGATCCATTGGGATAACAAATATATTTTCTTTAGAGCTTTCGTTGGTTGTGCTAAAGTTGTTAGAAAATTCGGGTTCTAATGTATAACCTAACTCTGTAATTGCGTCACAATAATATATTACTGCTTCCATAGGAGTTTTAGTTTCACCATTAATATTGAATGTTGTGGTACCGCTTGGAGCAGTATCAGTCCAATCGTCATCAGCATATACTTGAGAGTTTAAAGCCAATTTAGCCATAACATAATATGCAACAGGCTGTGTTATTCTGCCATAATATGCACCTGGATTTGAACTATTCGCGTTTGATAAGTTTGGAATTGATTCTTCTAACTCTTTCTTTATAAATTCGAATACTTCACTTCTTTTAGATTGCTTTACATCTGCAATCTTTACATCCGATGATTCAACTATGGGTACTCTTGCAAATAAATCCACTAAGTAATAATAGTATATTGCTCTAAGAGCTCTTACTTCTGATTGGTAAGTCCCTAAAAATATATTATCAGGATCTTCTAAAATTAACTCGTTGAGTTTATCTAAAGATTGATTTGTTTTACCAATCACTCGATACAAATAATCCCATGAGCTTTTTATAACTGAGTTATCAGTTTTCCAATCATGTTTGTAAATGTCTCGCCACAAACCACCATCATCCCAGTCACCACCACGAGTAGGTAGCATCGCTTCGTCTGCGGTAAATGTATTTAGGTCATAAATTCCTCTATCAGAACCAGCTAATCCTTGTCCTCCATCAGTTCCTCCAATTTCGTTGTAAAGATTTGCAACTGTGTTTAAGTAAATGAGTTGCGGATTTTTAAATGCATCTCCTTCAGGTATCTGATCTGCCGGATTTTCATTCAAAGAACAACCGACTATCATTGAAGATAATGTGAAGATAAAGCTATATAATATATATTTTTTCATATTTACATTTAATTAAAAATTAATACTTACACCAATTGAATAAGTGCGAGATAATGGGTAAAATCTCTTATCATCAAGTCCTAAGTTATCATTTACAGTTGTGCTATTAATCATTGGAGATAAACCAGAATAATTGGTGAATGTAACCAAGTTATTTACTGATGCAGTAAGTCTAATACTGTTTACCCAATTATTAAATTTTTCTGTATTGATGTTGTATCCTAATGTTATATAGTCTATATGTAAGTAGTCACCTTTTTCAAGCCAGTAGTCAGTTACTGTGCTGTCAAATATTTTCTTCTCTGGTGCTTCTGGCAATACGTTATAAGTTGGGAATGTATTCATATTTATATAAGAAAGAGAAGTTCCATTGTAAATTTTATGACCAAAAGCTCCGTTCAACTGTGTTTGAATGTCAAATGCTTTGTACCTGAAGCTGATGTTAGTTCCTAAAATAACCTTAGGCATTGCTTGTCCTGCAAAATATCTATCAGCTCCATCGTTGATGTTAATATTAGGATCCTCATCAGTGTTTAATATATTGTAAGTATAACTTCCAAGCCCGTCATTTATAAGACCATTAGATTTTGGTAGATAAAACACACCTAGTGGTTGTCCTACAACTTGATAAGTAACATTTGTGTTGCCACCCTGGAAGCCTGCACCATTAATTCTTGCAATATGCATGTATTTAGCTGCACTTAAATCTTGATCCATGTATGAGCCACTTAATGATAGAAGTTTGTTCTTTTGGAATGCAACGTTTCCAGTAATATTTAGCTCCATATCTTTTATTCTCAATGGAGTAATACCAAGAGATACTTCTAGTCCACTATTTTCCATTTCACCTAAGTTAGCTAAAAGTTTAGGGTGAACGAATGGAGGTACAGGAACATCATAGTTGTATAGTAAGTCCTTAGTTCTTGAATAGTAGTAGTCAACGGTTGCTGTAAGTCTTCTGTCAAAGAATGAAGCGTCAAATCCTACGTCAAGCATATCTTTAGTTTCCCACTTTAGGTCAGGGTTTGCGTTGCGATTGTATGCATATGTAACAGTTGGTACTCCATTAACACTAGTTAGTCCAGATGGTCCCATTAGTAGTAATGAATTGTATGCACTAATTGCATCTTGGTTACCAGTACGTCCGTATCCAGCTCTCCACTTAAAGTTGTCTATAGCTTCGACATCCTTCAAAAATGACTCTTCGCTCATAACCCATGCAACAGAAGCAGAGGGGAAGAATCCCCATTTGTTGTTTTTTCCTAGTTTAGACGATCCGTCGAAACGTATGTTTACAGTAGCAATGTATCTATCAGCATACATATAGTTTACGCGACCTAAGTATGAGTTTATGTTATAACTATTTTTGTAGGAACTTGCATCTCCATATTTTACAATAGCTCCAGATGCAATGTTATCGTATCCAAAGTAGTTTGTGTCGAATCCACGAGCATTTGTTCCAAAGCCGGTGTAGCTATAGTTCTGTCCTTCGGAAAGAGCTAATGCATCTAATCGGCTGTTTTGGAATATCTTTTTATAGTTTAAGGTTATGTTGCCCATCATGACATTACCCTTGTCAAGACCTCTATATGCATGTCCTCTTCCTTCTCTAATACCTTGTTTGATATTATTAGGAACGTATTTCATATTCTCCTTAGCATTGTGCGTATATGACCCAAATGCGCTTACGTTAAAATTGTCGTTTATTGTCCATGTCAATCGTCCATTTGTTGCGATATATATATTATCTTCTCTATCATTAATTGTCAATCTACCTAATGGATTGTCAACCTCATTGGCATTTGGATCTTCAGGCCATGTCTCATCTTGATTCATCTGTGTTGGGAATGTTGGATTAAATGATGCAGCCGAATAAAAAGTCTTTTGATAGTCATTTACATACCTGCTCTCTTTTTTTGAACCGAACATTCCTAAATCTAACTTAAGTTTTTGATCGAAGAATAATTGACTTCCGTCTATCTTAGCCGTATAGTTTCGCATTGAATTGTTAAGGATAATACCTTTTTGATCAATTACACCAAGCGAAGCTCTAAAATTACTTTCTCTCGTGCCACCACCAAATGAAACTCTGTGATTTTGTGTATATCCAGTTTGTATCATTTCTTTCATGAAGTTGGTGCTAGCACCTCCGTCTAAAGCATTTGTATATCCCATAGATTCAATAGCATTTCTATATCCGTCGGCACTGAGCATGTTTATTGTCTTATAAACATCTTCAACACCAAAAGTACCATCATAAGAAATGGAATTAACACCAGCCTTACCTTTTTGGGTAGTTACTACAATTACACCACTTGCTCCACGAGACCCGTATTGAGCAGTCTCTGAAGCATCTTTTAGAATAGTAAAGCTATCTATGTCGGAAGGAGACAATGCATTTAGCAAGCCCATATCTCCAAATACGCCATCAATTACAACCAGAGGATCATTACCACCCGATAAAGATGTTGTTCCTCTAATTCTAATCGCACTTCCAGCTGTCGGGTCACCTCCAGTTTTCTGAATGTTTACACCAGCAACTTTGCCTTTAATTGCGTCTAGTGGATTTACAACAACACCTGCGTTCATATCTTCTCTACCCACTTTTTCTACAGCACCTGAAATTGTTCGTGTACTACCAGTAGCGTATCCCACTACTACTAATTCATCAAGCAATTCAGTGTCTTCAGATAGAATGATATTAATATTCTTTCTGTTGTTGATAAGAATATTTTGTTGAACATAGCCGATATAACTCACTATTAATTCTCCATTAGCTGGAGCATCTATTGAGAAATTACCGTCAAAATCGCTAACAGTTCCAATTGTAGTACCTTCGACAAGTATATTGGCTCCTATTATTGGCTCGCCTTGGGTGTCTTTAACTGTGCCACTCACGCTTATCGTTGTACCTGTTTGGGCACTAGCTGAGAAAAATATCAGCATTCCTGATAATAGAGTTATCAGATATGTGCATGTACTTCTTTTAAAATTAAATTTCATGTTTGATAACATTATAAAGTTATGTTAATAGTTTAAATACGTTGTGCTGAAAATTAATGGATTAATATATCCTATTTTAGCTACTTACTTAATAAATTATGTCCCTTTCAAGGGCTTTTGTTCATTTTTGATAAAGGCTCCTTACTCCTTAGTTTAGTGGTTTTATTTAATTTGTTTTTTGTAATAGTATAGGGCAAAGA
>CAYFTB010000137.1:5870-6591 GCA_964345875.1 uncultured Proteiniphilum sp. | reverse complement strand
GTTATACATATATGGTTGCACGGTTTAACTCATTGATAATCAGTCATTATTACGGTTAGGACGGTTAAACCTCAAAAATACATATATAAAATATTATACTCTTTTCTTTTCTATTTTCTTTATCTGCATATTATATTTTACTTCTTATCGTGCGTAATATTATATTAACCGTAATAACCGTAATTGATATTGATAATCAGATAGTTAAACCGTGCATCTAACTGTTTCTAACCGTTTTTTAACCGTTTCTAACCGTGCATTTTTATAAATATAAAAAATAATGCAACTAAAATGGCATTTCATCTTCACTCACTAAATTAGCATAATCACCTACTTTTGAATATACCTTAGTGCTACTCGAGTACTCATAAGGTAAACCACGATAAGCAATAAAAACATCAATCTTTGATTTTGCGTTTTTATGATGAAAAAATCTATCCGTGTGATTTTTTACAGATTCTTTATGAATATCTAAAAAATTGGTAACAGTAAAACTTTCTTTATGCTCTAATAAATTAAAAATTCTTTGCATCTCTTGTTCAACTGCATCATTAGAAAAGTTTGCAATGTAATTATCATATTCTTTTGAGTATTCCATTTTCAAAAGTCCAAAGTTTAGAAATTCAATAGCACAAAAAATCATAAATTCGTAAAATAGTTGGTATTGCTCTTCATTCCATTCAGTTAGAAACTCACTCCCATAATGTAAAACTGCATCTTT
>CAYFTB010000137.1:0-5860 GCA_964345875.1 uncultured Proteiniphilum sp. | reverse complement strand
CCTATCCAGTAATCATTAAACTTATACTCATAAAATCGTCGCTCCATAGAACTATCATCATCTGTAAATCTAACTGCATAGTTGGTTGTATATACGCATTTTGGAGCATCTGCAAACGGTATAACTGGAGCTGTATAGCCTTTAGCCTCTATCTGCCAGTCATCGGTAATGTTTGTGTATTCAGTCTTAAATGAAAAACCAGCTTTTATATCTTCAAATAAACACATATCGTGATAGATTTTAACACCAGCTTTATTGTGTGTGTAGCTTTCATCATAAGTTTTGCCATTTATGAAATAAGTATTAACAAAATGCTTTACAAACTTAGTGATTAAGCTTTTGCCCCGTCCACCCCTTGTAATACCATCATCTAAAGCTCCATCATCTGAAAAAATTATACCTTTAACTTTAGCAAAGCTTTTGTGATTGCTGGATAAATAACCTATTGCAGTACGGAATTTTTTTAGTTTATTTTCATCCACTTCATTACCGCAAATTGATTTTATAAAAAAATCTTCTGCATTACCGATTTTTCTTTTAGCTATCATTTCAGGATTTTGCATTGTGTTATTAAAATTATGGTTCATGCTATCCACGTGCATTTTAAATTTCACTTCATCGTCTGAATAGTCTAACATTGTAACCCCGTTTTTCGTTACTTTAGCAACACCATTTTTAAAGAAAAAGTAAATCGTATCTTTTGTATCTTTTTGAAATTCGAGTTTTTCAGAATCCATTAACAAAAAAGCTTTCTCAATTTTGTGGCTGTTATCAGCTAAAACATCTTCGATTAATGCCCTTTTATCTTCATCTTCTGGAGCTATATTATTTTTCAAATAAGATATAGTTTCTGTTTTGTGATTAAATATTTCAATAGCTTTGCTTTTACCTTTTATTATTTGAATAGAATCATTATCTGTTTCATGGATACGTTTAAATTTTTGCTTATTCAGAAACTCTTTAATCTGAAAAGTAGATATAAGAATTTCACCAGCATCATTTATCGTGTACCATGTTGGAGCTTCACTCTGTAGATTTTTATTAATGATATTATAATCAATCTTTTTAGTGTGTTTTTTCTTTCTGCCTTTCGGTAGCTCAATACCAGCATCTTTTACGTATTGAAAAAATGTTCCTAACCCAATAGCACCGCTACCATTATTCAAAGCTTCAGTAAACTTTTTATCTGCATTGGTATAGTTGTATTTTTCGGACGTTGAACAAACAGCGTGAAAAATATCTCTGCCACTTTCACCGATATTAGCTAAAGAAAAAGCAATGTTCATATAATCATCATATGTAGGAGCTATATTAATGCCACTACTTTTAATTTCTTTAGCAAGATAATTTACTTTTTCCACATCGTCCATTTGGTGATAATTAGTATTAAAACTTTCGTTTTTTAGTACGTGTTGCACCAGATGATTAGAAACACTACCTTTTATTTTATCGTTGCGTGTTGGCTCTATATTCCAGTGCTTGTCTATCCTTTTATATTGTGCTTTAGAATTAGAATAAACATTTTCATCATGGCAAATAAAACACGTTCTATCTATATTTTTACCGTTTTTATCTAATTCTAAATTAAGTTTCTCATTAAAATATAAACGGTACATCTCAAAATTTAGCAAATGCTCTTCAGCTGTTGTAGATGGCACTACTACTTTTAAGCCATTATCGGATGGTGAAGTGAACATCAAAACAATATCAATATCTTTTTGGCTCAATATATCTTTTTTTGCTTTTTCCAAATCGTCTAAATTGTCCAAATCTAAAACCATTAAACCAGAATAGTTTTTCAAACTTTTACCGTTGCGTTGCTCGAATACACCAGAAAAAGTAACATTATCCAGTTTCAATTTTAATTTTTGATAACCAGCCTTATCACCATGCAATAAAGGTTCTCTAACTTTTTCTGTTTGCTGTTTGAATTGAGTTTTAATTCCATTAGCCAGCCTTTCTATTGTCATTGGTTCTGGTAGCGGTACTGTTACAGATATACCACCTTTGAAGTAAGAAAATGCACCTATCATAATACACCCCCTTTCTTATTGATGTTAAACCTACAGCCACCAGCTCTAACACTTGCAATATAATAAACCGCCTCTTTACCAGTGATTGCACAAGCTCTTTTATAATGTTTGATTGCTAATTTTCTTTCTAATAAAGTACCTAAACACCGCTCAATATATTTGCTACTTGCTTTTATCGAATACTCCAACATTTTCAGCGTGTGCGGTTTGTCCTTTAGCTTTTCAAGTATTTTATCTAATTTCATTTCATTGCATATATAAATGCGTTGCGGTTCAACTCTGTTAAAATCAAATTTATATTCATTCCTACAGCCACCAGCTTTAGCAGACGCTTTATGAAACATAGCTATATTACCAGTAACTAAACACCATCTACGATAATCACCAGTAATTAAATTTTCTTTATAAAGCTCTTTAAGATAAGGATAGATTCCACCTTGTACAACATTCAATCTAACTGCCAGCATTAGTGCCGTGTGTGGTCGCTCTCTTAAAAGATTGAGTATAATTTCTTTTCTGCTTATTTTCTTCTTTCTCATAGCTCAACACCTTTTTTATTTATATATACAGAAATATTATCACTGCCAAAACCTATAAATTCGCGGTTCTTGTCACTTACTTTTAGTACATACAGCAAGTGTCTAATAGAAGAAGATAGACTCTTAAAGCATTTGAAAACTCGAATAAAAACGCTATCTTTGCAGTGTTCACTACCGTATGAAAAATTGGTAGGTGTATTTGCTTTATGCAGTGCATCTGCCTTTTTTTTATTCATCATGCTTCATCTCTTTTTGATTGTTTTTCAAATAATCTTAAAGCAATTTCGGTATCAGTAATTAACACTTTACCGTTTTGCATAACTGCATCAGATAGCCACGTGTTTTTATACTTTTGTGCTGTAACCTTTGTTACTACAAATAAATCTGCAATACCTTGCAAACCGTGTACATATTTTGGCAAATCTTTTTGTTCAACTTGCTTGCTTGCTTCTAAGGTCTTACTAATTGCATTGTCGATAACATCCATCAAATCATTAGCAGATATAGTCAGCATCAGATTTGCATTTTCTTTTAATAAATTATTTATAAACATAATTTTATATTTTAGTGCGAATGTTCTAAAAGTTGTGCGACTTCTTAACATCTCAAGCAACTGCACATTTATTGCTTGCTTTACGCATTACAAAAATACAAAGTAATAAAATACAATAAAAATAAAATACGATATAACTGCCTGAATACCAATTATTTAATCGGTGTGATTGGTCGGTTTTTTCTGCTAAAGATTGTTTTAGTCAGTTTTTCTGGTAGATGATTAGAATTTAGCTGTAAATTTCTTTTTTTGGTCGGTTTTTCGTGTGTTTTTCGGTCGGTTTTTTTTGGATGAATAAAAGCAAAAAAAAGAGTACAATTTTTCTGTACTCTTTATTTATAATGGTATATTTAACGTAATTGATACAAATATCATTCAGCATCTAAATATATTTACTCAAAATATCTTTTAATTCTTTAGTTTGTTTTGTTTCTTTTTTCGGTCTGCTTTTCGTGAAGACAAAATCTATAGCTTTGCCGTCTTTTTCTTTTCTAAAAAATTGGCTCAAATCTTTTTGTTTTATTCCACAATAATCACCAAATACAACTGCATATGTTTGCCTTTTTGCTATTGGCTTTTCTGCTCCAGATGGCAACATCTTATACTCAATAATACTTTCTATTACATCATCTGTTGTGTTGCTAAAAAAGGCTTGTAAATCGGTCGCTATGCCCTCAAAATTGCTTTGTAGTGCGTTGCTAAACTCATTATCCATAATCTCAAACAAATCATTTATAAAAGAAGCTGGCAAAACAAAACTTATAAACGGTAACACTATATCACTTTTTAATCGTGTAATTTTCTTTTTGTACTCCTTTAGGTATATTTTTGCATCTTCCGTGTAAGAAAATTCATCATACCAGTTGTATATCGTTTCTATTACATCATTTTTGTAAGTGCCATATCTTAACTCAAAACCTAATTCTGTAAACTTATCTTTGAATGTTTGAAAAATTCGGTTTAGTATTTCAAAGTGTTCGTCTAAATCTTTTTCTTTTTCTTCAAGTTTTCTTTTGTCAGATAATGGATGATTTGTTTTTTTTCTTAGCTCGTTTAATTCACGCCTTTTTATGTCTAAATTAGGTATGAATTTGCTATACTTTTTCTCTATATCACCAATTCTGCTATAAAGATAATCTACAAGCTCAAAAATCTTGTTTGTTGGTTGCACATTGTTTTGTACATCCGTGCTTGCTTTTGTTTTTTCTGCTGTTGTGTTCATTCCGTATTATTTTATGAAATTATTTATTAAAAACTTTCATTGCATCTTTGCGTGCGTTTTTTGCTATTGCTATATATGGTTCCATTGATTTGTAATCTGAATGCCCTGTAAATTCCATTACTATATTAGCTGGTATGCCTTTTATTAGTGCGTTTGATATAAATGTACGTCTGCCAGTGTGCGTGCTTATAAGCTCGTATTTTGGCTTAATCGTTTCTACTCTTTGATTGCCTCTAAAGTGTACTTGTGTTATAGGTTCATTTAGATTGCAAACCTCTGCCATCTCTTTTAGATAAGCATTCATTTTTTGATTAGATATTACTGGTAAAGCTTTATTGTATGGATATTTTTCATTTTCGTATTTGCTTAATATCTCTTTTGAATAATCGTTTAATTCAATCGTAATAGTATCAGATGTTTTTTGAGTAGTAATTGTTATAGCTTCGTTTGTTATGTCGGTACGTTTCAAGTTTTCAGTATCTGAATAACGTAAACCAGTAAAACACATAAAGCAAAAAACATCTCTTACTTTTTCAAGCCTCTTAGCATCTTCACCAGTAAATTTATAGTTATATACGTGCAATAGCTCATTCCATTCTAAAAATACAACTTGCTTTGGTGCTGTTTTTAGTTTTGGCTCAAAATCGATAAAAGCAGTATTGTTATTTTTTCCTTTTTTATTTGCCCATCTTAAAAACCACTTCAAATATGTAATGTGCTTTTTCAAAGTGCTGTTTAGCATTCCTATACGCCCATTAGGTAGTTTCATTTTTTGTAAATATTCCACAAAATCAAACAAAGTGCTTTCATCTAAATCATTAAAAGTAAGGTCGCTTTTAAAATCGGATAAATGATTTTTTAATGAATAGAAAATTTTAGCAGTTGAATGTGATAGGCTGTTTAATCTGCTTTCTTCTCTTAGAAAAACATCAATGTAATCAAAAAGTGTTTTTTCTTTTTTGCTCTTATACTGTTTTCTTTTGAAATTTTTATTGAAAATATCTTTAAGTATCAATTCTTTTTGTTCGTTCGGTGAACTATTTAATGATATTTCTAAATTTGTAAAAAAAGTTTCTATTTCGTTTAGCCGTTTATTAACTTCATTGTATAGTTTCTTATTGTCAGCTCCTACAGTAGCACCGTGTTTTACTCGTTGTTTTTTATCATCCCATGAATTAGCACTAATATTATATCCTACAGTTGTAAGTAATCTTTTATGATACATTGCAACTGATACCAAAATAGGATGGTTACCTTGTTTGTCTTTTCTTTTCTCTAAATAAAATTTTGTTGCCATGTTAGTTGCTTTTATGCTTGTTTGTATTTACCTACAAATTTACCTACAAATATTGATATAACAAAATATAATGTACTTTAATTTATTTAATTATTAAATTAGTAACTATATGATAATCAATGTAAATGATATTAGTATTTATATCTATTTTATTAAAGTTGTAGTACTGGTGGTACCACATAAAAATAAAAACGTAACTGACAATCATACAGTTGC
>CAYFTB010000136.1:0-6652 GCA_964345875.1 uncultured Proteiniphilum sp. | reverse complement strand
TATTATTCATTATTTACATATCTCACATATGCTATTTGTTTTCCATCTGGCGACCAGCTGTGTACATTTAATGTTCCTTGTCCACCGTAGAATATGGGTGTTAGATTTCTAGATTCTCCCGATTCTACATCTAGTATCCTTAGCACCACATCTTTTCCGAATGGATGTCCTCCTTTTTGGTCTTCAATATATGAAATATAGACTACAGACTTGTTGTCAGGGCTTGGGTGGGGAAACCAGTTATCATAATTGTCCATAGTTAGTTGCGTTTGTTCACTTCCATCTGGACGCATTCTGTAAATGTGCATTCTATCTGTTCGGTTACTGTTAAAGTAAATCCATTCTCCATCATAGCTATATTCGGGACCATCGTCTAGCCCTTGAGCATTAGTCAGTCTTATCTCTTCTTTTGTTTTGATGTTTGCTTTATAAACGTCCCATTCATTGTTGCGCATGGCACAATATACAACCCACTCATTGTCGGGGCTAATTCCATGCCAATAACTTGGATAGTTTTTAGTAATCAAGCGTGGTTTGCCACCATCAATAGGCAAAATGTATATTTGTGAACTACCTCCCATTGCTTTTATCTTGGGGTTACTGTGACTTATTATCAGCCATTTTCCATCAAATGAAATTCCATGATCGTTGTTACATTGGTTGACAAACTGGGTGTTTATAGTGCCTAGGTTTGTGCCAGTTATTGATATCTTTTCTAGCAAACCATTTGAGTTTATTATAAGGTATTCTCCATCTCGTGACCAATTGGGAGCTTCAAGATGTCTCTTTTCGTGAAGAATCACTTTTTCTTCTCCAGTTTCAACATTTAGGAGCACTATCTCACTTTCAATCTTATTATTGTTTTGAGAGAAAGAGTAAAGTGGACCAAATAGAAGTAATATAGCAAGGAGAAATGTTTTCATTTTTAGATGTTGTTGTTGGAAAATACACAGAGGTTACAAAGAAGCAACCTCTGTGTTGTTGTGTATTAATATTTCAACTTTGATTTATACAACTATAAAACAAAGGTCTCTAACAGTTTTGTTGCAACACTAGGTGTTATGATTGCAGATTTAGTAGTTGCAGGAACTAATACAGACTCGCCTCTATTAATAATAACAGTGTTGCCTTCATTGTCGGTCAAAGTACAGTCTCCCTCCATACATATATATATAGTGAAAGAGTCTCTGTCTTCATAACTTCTACTTATTTGAGTATCAATATTTAGAAGATTGGTTGTAAAGTATTCACAAGAAACTAATTCCACAGGGTTATTAAGTTGTGGAATATAATCAGTCTTGTAATTGTCCAATACTTCAAAGTTAATGGCCGCTTTAGCTTCTTCGGTGTGCAGTTCTCTTTTGTTGCCTTGAGCATCTGTTCTATCATAATCGTATATGCGATAAGTGATGTTAGATGTTTGCTGGATTTCTGCAACAAAACATCCAGCTCCTATGGCGTGAACTCGACCTGCTGGTAGAAAAAACACATCACCAGATTGAACTTCGTATTTTTTTAGATAGTCAGTGAAGGAATTGTCGTTTATGGTCTCTTCATATTTGTCAGGAGTAAGTTTCTTTTCGAATCCTGAGTATAAGAATGCGTTTTCAGATGTATTTACGACATACCACATTTCAGTTTTTCCAAATGAATTGTGTCTGGCCATACCCAATTTGTCATCTGGGTGAACCTGAATTGATAAATCACTTTTAGCATCAATAAACTTTATTAGTAAAGGAAATGTGTCTGCATACTTGTCATATACTTTTTTGCCTACTAGCTTATCCCTCATCTTTGTCAAAATTTCGTCGAGAGGACTTCCAGCCAGTTCTCCGTTTGAGATTACAGATATGTTGCCCTCAACTCCCGATATCTCCCAACTTTCGCCTATATTATTGTGTTCTGTTTTTATATTTTTGAATGGTGCAATAGCCGTTCCTCCCCAAATTATAGGTTTTAGTATCGGCTGAAACTTTAATGGATATAACTTCATCTTATTATTATAGTTTTATAAATTAATTAATCTTTTTCAATACAAATGCGGTTCGTGCTGGTAGATATGTTTTCAACCAGCCTTTATTATATTTTGAGTAAAGTTGGTCCGGAAGCGTGAAGTGATGAATTGTTTCATCAATATTGCCATACCCACCATATTCTAAGCTATCTGTATTCAACGCCATTTTATACTCTCCTTCTGGTGCCAGTATGCCATAGTCACTATATGATTTATGAGGGTTGAAATTGAATATAAATAATAAATCATTTCTCATATATGCTAGCACATTGTCATCGTCCTTGTCCCATAGTTTTATTATTGATGTATCTTGAAAATCAGTAACTGACTTTATTAACTCAATCATATCTTTGTCGAAATCTCCTAAGTAGTGATATTTCAAATTTTTGTCGTCTGCCAAGTTCCACTGACGTCTGGCATGCTTGTAGGACCAATTATTTCCTTCTCGTGGAAAATCAATCCATTCAGGATGTCCAAATTCATTACCCATAAATGTTAAATACCCACCATTTATTGTGCTTGCGGTAACAAGTCTAATCATTTTGTGCATCGCAATTCCTCTGTCAACTTTGTATGAGCTTGACATAAGTTTTGACATAAACCAATACATGTCAGCATCAATCAGACGAAAAATAATAGTTTTGTCACCAACTAATGCTTGGTCATGACTTTCAACGTATGAAATTGTTTTTTCGTCCGATCGACGGTTGGTATTTTCCCACCAAATAGCTGTGGGGTGCCAATCTTCATCTTTCTTCTCTTTAATTGTTTTTATCCAAAAATCTGGAATATTCATAGCCATTCTGTAGTCGAATCCATATCCTCCAGACTTTATGTCAAGGGCAAGACCTGGCATTCCGCTTACCTCTTCGGCAATTGTAACAGCATTGGGTTTGACTTCATGTATTACTTTATTGGCTAAAGTAAGGTACGTTATTGCATCCTGATCTTGATGACCGTTATAATAATCTCCATAATTGGTAAAGCTTTCTTCCAATCCGTGGCTATAATATAACATTGATGTAACGCCGTCAAATCTAAATCCATCAAATTTGAATTCTTCAATCCAATATTTGCAATTTGAAAGTAAAAAATGTATCACTTCATTTTTTCCATAATCAAAGCATAGCGAATCCCATGCAGGATGGTTACGTCTGGCTGGATCTTTGTGAAAATACTGTTCAAAAGTTCCGTCATATTTTGCTATACCCTCCATTTCATTCTTTACGGCATGCGAATGCACAATATCCATGATAACGGAGATTCCCATTTCGTGCGCTGTGTCGATTAATAATTTAAGTTCCTCAGGTGTGCCACTTCGGGAAGATACAGCAAAATAACTCGATACGTGATATCCAAATGATCCATAGTAAGGGTGCTCCTGAATTGCCATTAGTTGGATAGTGTTGTAGCCTCCTTCTTTTACTCTGGGCAAAACATTTTCTCTAAATTCATTGTAAGTACCTACTTTTTCTTCTGAAGTAGCCATTCCAACATGGCTCTCATATATTAAAATAGGAGAGGTATTGCTTTTGAAATTTTTAATTTTGAATTCATATTTTTCTTTGGGATCCCAAACTTGTGCACTAAATATATGCGTGTTCCCGTCTTGCACAACTCTTCTGCACCATGCCGGAATTCGTTCTCCACTACCACCGTTCCATTCAATCCATAATTTGTATATGTCTTCGTGCTTTAACTTGTCTAACGGTAGTTTCAACTCCCAGTTTCCATCGTTTATTCTTTTAAATCTAAAAGATTCAAGCTTTTTCCAATCGTTAAACTGACCTATTAAAAAGATATTAGTTGCGTTGGGTGCCCATTCGCGTAATATCCATTGTTGTTGATCTTTGTGAATACCATAAAAGTGGTGTCCAGAGGCAAAATCGGATAAAGTAATTTTTTCGTTTTGGGTCAATTCTTTTTCCTTAGATATAAAATGGTGGTATCTGCCCTCTAGTATTTCTCTATAAGGATTTAACCATGGGTCGTTTTTTACAATATCCAGCATAATTTCTATTTAGTAAATTTTGAATTGATATATAAACAGAGGCTTGCAGATTAAGTTATGACGAATATTTTATTTAATCCAGAAAAAAATTATCCACAAATAGCCTTACTAACGCAAAGATAACAGAATTAGTTATTACTTTTCGTACTTGTATCTTAAATTGAAATTTTTTGTCAATAAAAAATCAAAGTGATTTTGACAATTTGATCAATTAACAAAATCATCACCCAATTATTATTTTTGTGACATCATGGTAAAATAAAACCTGAAAAATTGGTAATAATAGCGTGCATAATTTGGATAAAATTTCTAGAAATGGTTCGTTCGGCACGCAACGGCAGAATATAATCTCTTGTGGAGGTGATTCCGTGATGTAACGGCGGGTTTTTTCGAGTGTTTTTACAGCACTGTTTACAAATTTTATATGTGTTTTAGACGATAAATGTTATCTGTTGTGAAATTTTGGTGTGTTATTGGGTATTTTGGTTAGAAAATGATGTGACGGAGGTACATGATGGCTAGTTTTTGTGTTGCCATCACATCACGGCAACACAAAAACTTTTGAGGAGGTGTTTCCGTGACATGATTTTCATATTAACATTTAAGTTATTTAACTAAAATGGGGCTTTTGGGAGTGAAAAACAGGTGACTTTATGTTAACGGGGATGTCTGGCCTAATATATCAGTATGATTTTATAAAAATGTGACGTAATTTATGCACTTATTCGAGTGTTTTTATCTATCCAGCACATCACGGCACCGTTAACATTTTAATTTTAACACTTGCAATATACTATATATTAGATTGTTGATTTTAGCGGCATAGAATTACTTATTTTATTTATTATTTTTAACAAGTGAGAAATAGCTTATTGTGAATAAATATAAATAAACCTGTTGTTGACTAATGTTAATAGTCAAATAAACCCCAATATATTATCATGAAATATGGTAAGAGGTGAATCAATTTTTATAGACCTACGTATATATTCAAACTTTTATGTACATTTGCTAATTGCAATTAAAGAAAAAATACTAAATAATGAAGAGATTTATTTATACTGTAATTATATTAACATTATCAGTTGTTGTTTTTGCACAGAATAACGAGACTACCTGCAACTTAGGATTTACTTTTAAAATAGGTGATAATCCTAATTGGGGCCAGAGTGAGCCTATAATTATTGAGGTTACTCCAGGCTCGCCTGCTGCAAAAGCTGGACTAAAGCGTAATGATATTATTCTTGAAGTGAATGGTAACGGAACTTACTTAAAGCCGGCCCATACGATAATGTCTTGGTTTGAAGAGAGTCAAGACCGTATGTCTATCGGAATTAGGAATTTCGAATATTCATTTAGACAGTTAAATATTTCCAAATATTGCAGACTAAGAAATGCCATTAGCGAAGATCAATTGACCCCCGTGTTTTCGTTTTATAGTCTTGAAGATGTGCAAGACAGGAGATTTACAATGCCTATCGTAACAAAATCAGAAGAAGATGCAGATTTTTTCAATTATCGCACTTTTGATTTTGCCCCATATGATGAAAACACTAGACATTTGGATGAAAGAATTAACGCAATAATTGCAAGATCATTGTCACAAATAGGATTAAAGCATGATAAGGATGATCCTGATTTTATTATTCAAACCTACTATAGTTATGATAGTAACCCTTTGTATAATGAGGAATCTGCCCGAGCTAACAAAGATAATTATACTTGGAGATTTGATGTTAGAAACAACCAAATGCTTAAAATCCCAGTATATGATGCAACCAAACCTGTGAAAATAAATGATATAATGTTTGACTTAGAGTTTGGGTATAGAATTTATGACAGCAAATATACTGAACCTGGTGCGTCAACTTTGGTATTCGAGAGTGAGGTTAAGGAAAAGTTGAGCTCAAATTATGGTCTTATGGAGTATTTGGAATTGAATTTACCACTAATCATGCTAAAGTTTCCAAACTTTAAGGAGAAATCAATTGGAAAGTATCATATCAAGTTTTCACGTTTTAATTATACTGGGATAAGCTATGATATGAATGATCTTAAAACCGTAGTTTCTGTTGAGCCAAACTCTCCAGCATTCACAGCGGGCATAATTCCTGGAGATATAATTGAAAGTGTTCAAGGCAAAAGTTTTAATCATACAGCTAAATCTCTAACAGATAGTTATAGAAGATTTATTGCAGAAACTATGAATTATCGTGATCAGAATACAAAATATACAGATGCAAACGGTTATTCTAATGCTATGTATTGGGATATTACACATTATTATAATATAGCAAAAGAAATATCAGATAATAAAAGGTACAAATCTGGATTTAGTTATTTGTTTTCGTTCAACCAATATATCGATTGGGAGATGTCTAAAACATTAACTTTTGAAGTAAATAGGAGAGGGCAAAAGATGAATTTCGATGTGACTCCTGTAATTACAAGACATTCTCAGATATTTGTTGAGTAGCTACTTTATTATTAATCAGGCCTAAGCAAAATAGCCGTCATCTTTTATTTAAAATATCTCTCTTTTTATTTTGTTAATTGTAATTGATAGTCTATCTTTGCACCCGCTTTCAGAGAGCTACTGGGATTAGCGGATACTACGGAGGTAGTGT
>CAYFTB010000135.1:0-6689 GCA_964345875.1 uncultured Proteiniphilum sp. | reverse complement strand
GGAATATCAGATACCTATTGTAGATAACGAAGCAGATTTGATTGTAAACGAAGAAAAGTCCCAAAATAGTATCCCTACATTTGATGAATTGCTAAGAGGAAGTGAGGTGCTGTTAAATGTTCTCTCTGTAAATCCCGAAGAAAAGGGTTATGAGAGTTATAAGGAGCTTAATCGATTAATCGATTAGATGTTTCAACTCCCTGCGAATATTGGCTCGTCTTTTTATTTATAAATGTGTATAAAGTATTGTCAAAAAAGGTCTTAATAAGATTGTGGTTTGACTCTTTTTCCTTACTTTTGTTAGATTAATCAATTTAAGAACGCTAATTATGAAAGATTTCTTTAAAATGATGCTGGCCTCTACGGTTGGTTTTATTATTGCAAGTTTTATATTTTCACTAATATCAATGCTTGTTATTTTTGGATTTGTTGGGTCTATGGCAGAAACTGTAGGTAAACAACAGATGTTCACGTTACAGCAAAATTCGGTATTGCATTTGCAACTTGACGGACAAATTCAGGAAAGAGTTGCCGAAAGTGATCCTTTTATGGAATTATTGGGTGATGTAGCATCTCCCACAGGTCTTAATGATATTGTTGGAGCAATCAGAAAGGCTAAAAGCAACGATAATATAAAAGGAATCTATCTAGATGCCCGAATGTTTTCTGCATCTAGTGCCACATTATTCGAAATAAGAAAAGAACTTGAGAGCTTTAAAGAGAGCGGAAAGTTCATAGTGTCGTATGCCGACAACTATATGCAAAGTGGATATTTATTGGCTTCGCTAGCCGACAAGATTGCAATCAATCCTCACGGATCGCTAGACTTGCATGGTTTGTCATCAACACCTATGTTCTACAAAGATGCCCTTGACAAGCTTGGGGTTGAGGTTCAGTTATTTAAAGTTGGAACTTACAAATCTGCTGTGGAGCCATACACTCAAACAGAGATGAGTGAGGCAAACAAAGAGCAGGTATCATCATTCTTGAATGATATATGGCACTTTATGAAAAATGATATTGCTACTTCTCGTGGTCTTTCATCTGAAGATGTTGATGCCATTGCTGATGAATTTCCATTATTCAGACAATCGGAATATCTACTATCTAAAAATTTGGTAGATACTGTATTGTATGAAACAGAGATGAAGGATTACCTTCGCGAGCTTCTCAATATTGAAAAAGATGCAAAGATTAACTCAGCTTCTATTTCAGATATGAAGAGCGTAAAGGCCAAAAATATTAAGAAATCATCTAACTCTATCGGCTTGCTATATGCAGTGGGTAATATAACATCTGGAAGTGGATCGAGTGGCATTCAAGACAAATATCTTGTAAGCCAAATAGAGAAACTTAAGAAAGATAAGGATATTAAAGCTGTAGTGCTCCGAGTAAACTCGGGAGGTGGTAGTGCTTATGCTTCTGAACAAATATGGAAAGCCGTTAAAGACTTGAAAGCAGAGAAACCAGTTGTAGTTTCCATGGGTGACATGGCTGCATCGGGTGGATATTATATATCATGTATTGCTGACAAGATTGTGGCAAGTCCTACAACCTTAACTGGATCAATAGGTATATTTGGCATGATACCTAGTTTTTCGGGAACTCTTAAAAAGATAGGAGTATCGTCAGATGTCGTAAAAACCAATGAGTTTTCTGACTTTGGCAATGTTGCTCGCTCATTTAATGAGGGAGAATCTGCATTAATGCAGTCATATATTAATAATGGCTACGATTTGTTCCTTACAAGATGTGCCGATGGTCGTAACATACCTAAAGACAGTCTTGCAAAATATGCTGAGGGCAGAGTGTGGACAGGCAATCAGGCTAAAGAGATAGGCTTGGTAGATGAACTAGGTGGGGTAGAGGATGCTATAAAGATAGCTGCTGAACTAGCCAATTTGGGAAAGAGTTATGCAGTGTATGAATATCCAAAGATGAAAACAACAATTGAAGAGCTGTTGAGCAAAAACAAAGAAGAATTATTTGTTAAAACTGCTAAGGAATGGCTTGGGCATAACTATGATGCATTTATGATGCTAAAAGATATTGAAGAACAAGACTTCATACAAGCCCGAATCCCATATGATTTAAATATAAAATAGGGTCTTATTATTCAGCTTATGACTTCTCGCAACTTAAGAATAAGAAAAATGCTGCTTCCATTATCGTGGATGTATGGCATGGTTGTGAATGTTCGTAACTGGATGTATAATGCTAATGTATTAAAGCAATACAAATTTGATATTCCGGTTATTTGTGTAGGAAATATCACAGTTGGAGGCACTGGCAAAACTCCTCACATTGAGTATTTGATTGACTTATTGTCTGCTGAGTATAAAATAGGAGTGCTGAGCCGTGGATATAAGAGGAAATCTAAAGGTTTTAGAGTTGTGCATACAACGTCACTGTCTGAAGAGGTGGGTGATGAGCCTCTACAAATCAAACAAAAGTATCCCAATGTTGGGGTTTTTGTTGATAAGGATAGAAAGAACGGTATAGAGCAAATTCTTTTGCAGGAAAAGAATGATCGTCCTGATGTGATTTTGCTTGATGATGGATTTCAGCATCGACGAGTAAATCCATCTCTTGCTGTACTATTGACAGATAGCAATAGACCTATGTATAATGACAATTTGTTGCCTGCGGGAAATCTGCGGGAACCATTTAGAAATCGTCATAGGGCATCAATAGTGGTAGTGACAAAGAATCGCTACGATATGACACCTCTTGAATTTAGAATTTGTGAAACCGATCTTGATTTATTCCCATTTCAGAAGTTGTTTTTCACAACATTTGATTATGGTGAACTAAAGCCTGTTTTTGTGGATTCAGAATCTGAGGATTTATCAGTAAGCGACTTGCAAAACAAGGATGTTCTTGCAGTTGCAGGAATTGCAGAGCCACAGCCTTTCTTGAATTTTGTTGCAGAGAAATCTAAAAGTATAAAACCTGTAACTTATCCTGATCATCATAATTTTAAGGCAAAAGACATAAGAGACATAGAGCTTGCTTTTGAGAGTATAAATTGTCCAACATCAGAAAAAATCATCGTTACTACCGAAAAAGATGCAACACGAATTCGATCGCTTGCCTTTCTTGACGATAATTTAAAAAGTAGGTTGTATTATATTCCAATCGAAGTAGCGTTTTTAAGAAGTAAAGATAAAGAATCATTTAATAGAAAAATTTTCAAACATGTTAGAAACTATCAAACAAACAGCTGATTATTTAAAAAATAAAATTGGTGACATTCCTAATGTTGCGATTATCTTGGGTACAGGTCTTGGCGAGTTAGCACAAGAAATAAAGGATAAAACTGAAATTTCTTATACTGAAATTCCAAACTTTCCTGTATCTACAGTTGAAGGGCATAGTGGAAAGCTAATTATTGGTTTGCTTGGCAGCAAAAGAGTTCTTGCAATGCAGGGAAGATTCCACTATTATGAGGGATACAATATGAAACAGGTTACTTTCCCAATTCGTGTTTTTCAAGCATTAGGAATCGAATACTTGTTCGTGTCTAATGCTGCAGGCGGAATGAATTCTAGCTTTGATGTTGGGGATATTATGTTGATAGAAGATCACATCAATCTGTTTCCTGAGCATCCTTTGCATGGCAAAAATCATGAGGAGCTTGGAACACGCTTCCCTGATATGAGTGAAGCTTATAACAAAGAGCTAAGACTAATGGCTATGGAAATAGCAAAGGAGAAGAACATCAAATTGCAACATGGAGTTTACATTGGACTTACGGGACCAACGTTTGAAACACCAGCTGAATACAATTGGTTGCGTATCATTGGTGGTGATGCAGTTGGTATGTCAACTGTTCCTGAGGTAATTGTGGCTAATCATGCTAAGATGAAAGTGCTTGCTTTCTCGATTATAACTGATTTAGGTGTTATTGGAAAAATCGTAGAGGTTTCTCATGAGGAGGTTCAAATAGCAGCCAAAGTGGCACAGCCCAAGATGGCTGAGATTATGCGTTCTATCGTAGAACGAATTTAATCGCACCTTTAAACAGATATTTTTTGCAGACAAGTGAACTCATCGTTGTGTTTGCTTGTTTGCTTTTTTTTGGACATACTTAATATATACATTGTTATGCGTACTGAGATTTCAACATTGGGTGAGTTTGGTTTGATAGAGCATCTTACCAAAGATATAAAAATAACACAACCTACTACTGTTAAGGGAGTAGGGGATGATGCTGCTGTCATTGACAATAAAGATAGTCATACATTAGTTTCAACCGACCTGTTGCTCGAGGGAATTCATTTTGATCTTGTTTATACTCCACTCAAGCACTTAGGCTATAAGGCTGCAGTTGTTAATTTCTCGGATATATATGCAATGAATGGAATTCCTCAGCAGCTCACCATATCGCTAGGAATATCAAAACGGTTTTCCGTAGAGGATCTTGAAGAGTTCTATGCAGGAGTTTTATTGGCTTGTAGTGTTTATGGTGTAGATCTTGTTGGTGGTGACACTTCTTCTTCATTGACTGGCTTTGCTATTTCTGCAACATGTATTGGTGTAGCTTCAAAAGATAAGGTAGTTATGCGAAATGGTGCAAAAGAGACAGATCTTATATTTGTATCGGGTGATTTAGGAGCTGCTTATATGGGGCTGCAACTTCTTGAGCGTGAAAAACAGATATTTTCTGGTCAAGTAGAATTTCAACCCGATTTTGCAGGAAAAGAATACATTCTTGAACGTCAGCTAAAGCCTGAAGCTAGAAAGGATATTGTTAAGTTTTTAAATGAAAATAATGTGACGCCTACTTCAATGATTGATGTATCTGACGGATTGTCTTCTGACATACTTCATATTTGCAAACAAAGCAATGTCGGATGTAGAATTTATGAAGAAAGATTGCCAATAGATTTTCAGACTGCCTCTATGGCCGAAACTTTTAATCTGAATGTTTCTACAGTTGCATTGAATGGAGGTGAAGATTATGAGCTTTTATTTACAGTGCCTTTGTCTCTACATGATCAAGTAGTAGCTATCCCCGGCATACATCTTATTGGACATATTACTGGTTCTGAGGATGGATGTGCACTTATCACACGTGATGAGCAATTGATGGAACTTCGTGCACAGGGTTGGCATCATGTGAGTGAATAGGAATATTATTTCTTTTTTTTAATCCAAAGCTTTGCTGGTTAAAAAAAAGAAACTATCTTTGCATCGCAATTCAGAGATGAGTCGCACAAAATGCAAAGTATTGGTGCCATAGCTCAGTTGGTAGAGCAAAGGACTGAAAATCCTTGTGTCCCCGGTTCGATTCCTGGTGGCACCACTTTTAAAGCCTGTTTCTCGTAAGAGGGACAGGTTTTTTTGTTTATGAACTAATCTAATATTTATGGAGTATCATATTTAATAATTTACAATCCCTCTTTGAATAGCATTTTATATTGGCTCATAAACCATTCAAAAAAGCAATTTGCCAATCAATACTGGATTACTTTTCTGCTTTTAAGTGATGTCTGTCTAATAATTGCTAACTTTGTGGTGTTCACCGTAAAATGGGGAAATATGGATACCGACGATTTATCGCAAGAGGCTTATGATGAGATTCTGCTTGAAGCTGAAAGGTTTTCTCATGACCTGACTATACATTATGGTGTGTTAGCTTCTGATTGCGAGGATGAAGATAATTATCTTTCCCAAGCCGAAAGGCTGACAAAGGATATAATGGCTTGTAACAGTGCCGATCTGGATGACCTATTCTTTGGCAATCCTACATCAAAAAAGGAGTTGAAGCCAACGCTGACAAGGATATTGCAGAATATTCAAAAGTTAAAGCAAAGAAAAGAAGAAAAATAAAATATCACCTGAAAGAATCTCAATGTCCCTAATCTAACATTTGTTGAATATCTGACTACTGAGTAAATCAAATGTAGCTTATGATATCACGAAACGATATATCCCTCTCCAACATAAAGCTGCTTTAGAGGAATATATAGTCCTACATTTTGCAAAACCAAAGATAGAACACCGAAACTCTGTTTTCATACGTGAAAAGTTAAAGTAACTACTGGACGAGATAGCACGGCAACTGGGTCGCAAAGACATGAGTGCGTTAGTATTCATGGCAAATATATGTTAGCATCGACTAATAGCAAGGTGTGTTTTGAAGGTGCTCAAAAGCCTTGCTTCTGTTCGGGGGAAATTATTTCAAAGTAGTAATTTTTAAAAAGCAAATGATATGACGAGATATTATAAGCGCAGCCGCCCATCTAAAGACGAACCGGCAAAGAGCTACGTAAAAGTGCGTTTCTCGGATGTAGAATATGCCCGATTCTTATCCATGTATGAAGAATCGGGTGTATATGGTAAGTCCATATTTATCCATGCACGAGTTTTTACACAACTAGAAAGGGGTGTGTAAAAAAATATATGAGCCATAGTGTGTGTCCCAAAGCTAACCCAAGTATACGCTAAATTTCGAGAAATTGGAGTTAATTATAATCAGATCGTTAAGCTACTATATACTCATTGTTTCGAGAAATAAGTACGCTCTATTCTTTATAAATTAGAGAAAATCAAAATCTAACTCGATACTACAAACCAACAAATAATTGAATTGTCTCAAAGGTTTGAACAGGAATATTTAAAAGGAGGATGATTCTTATTATTATCCCGCAATATTTCCTAACTTTGAGAGCAAATTAAAATTC
>CAYFTB010000134.1:0-6744 GCA_964345875.1 uncultured Proteiniphilum sp. | reverse complement strand
CTTACCACCAGTTGCTCCTTGCGGAGCGAGAGATAGGCGGGATTGCCGAAATATAAGGTGCGTTTAATCATAGGTGAATCTGATTATGTATCTCCAAAATACTCATAAAAAACATTGTCAATTTCATCGGCAAAGCCGTAACCGCAAGGCGAAGCCCATTTAACGCATTGTAAAGCGCGTAGCTTGAACTTATCCAATAACCCATTAGCGGAAATGTATTTCAAAGCGGCAATGTAATTGTTGACAGCTCCATCATAGAACGACTCTGTCATATCGCCATATTCGTAGGTAAATTCACAAGCCGCCTCGGGCAATGTCAGCATAACGTCTGCCA
Source organism: uncultured Proteiniphilum sp. (assembly GCA_964345875.1). Taxonomy (GTDB): domain Bacteria; phylum Bacteroidota; class Bacteroidia; order Bacteroidales; family Dysgonomonadaceae; genus Petrimonas. The sequence continues at coordinate 6,410 of CAYFTB010000134.1, read as the reverse complement.
ATGCCTCAGGGGAGGGCGACAATCTCTTGAAATCTGCAATGGCGCGTTTGGCAACAGAATATTTTAATCCTGAGCGCTCAGGACGTGCAACATCGAATTCTTTAATAATAACTTTTTTGTATTTTTCCGCCAGCTCCTTTTCGCTGCGTGGATTGAGATAAAAGTCGTAGAATTCTTTTACAGCCTTATTTTTGGCATACAAATCAAGTATTTGCTCTACCAATTGTTCTTTGGTAAGAAGCAGGAGTTCTTTTTTAAGTGCAGGTTTAGACATAAACTTAATCTCTAGTGGTTACTCAATTTTACATCTAAGAAGGCTTGAAATTATCCGGTTGATTAGAAGTTTTACTATTCACCAGATGAAGTGAAGTCATCTGGTGAATAGTAAAACTAATATTTAAACGTAATTGTTCCATCCAAATTCATTTCAAAGTCTTTTCCTTCAAGTAAAAAGTTTAAAGTGTTAATGCTACATCTGATTTTTTCTGGTAAATTGTTGAAATCCTTTATACTTTTACCTTTCCCCAAATCACTATCTTTCATAGAGTTTAAATGTCGCTTAAGATTTATTCTAGATGGATTTTCAAAACCAAGAACAGTGTATAATCTCTTACTTAGTTCTTTTGGTGACATATCATACAATTCTAGCGGATTATTTTTATACAGCAAAAGTGTATCTCCGCTTTTTATTATAAACTCAAATGTATTGCCATTTCCGTCGGTCGATGGAATGTCATCCAGGCCATATTTTCTGTTTTCACTAATGTCAAATAAACTATATATTTTATATACATATTTCTGAGAGTTGTTGATGTATTTACACATAGCATATAAATCACCAATCTCAGCATAGTAATTCTGTTTATAATTTTTGTCAGATTTATAAGTCTGTTTTTTTATTGCTAAAGGATTCTTAACGGAAGTGAAACATCTAATATGCCTTATCTTATTTACTCGATTACCTTTCTTATCAATCATATAAAATCCCTCTTCGCAAGCATCTTTGAATGACTTCCCTTCGCATTGTTGAGCAATTAATTTACCAAGATCTTTGTCCACAATTTGATTTTGTAAATCTTCCAAATCTTTAAAACCCTTATCCTGTTGTGATTTTTTATATTTAAGATCTCGACGAATAACGAAAAGCACTTCATTGTTTATAATTATTCTACCACTTTTATTACGTAAGATTCTTCCATTTTCATCCTTTTGGGCCTGTGTTATTGCTCCATAGAAAGTATCTTTGTGCAATTGTCCTCTTATGCTATCACCTTGTATCCAATATTTCGGTATTCCCCTCCCGTTTTTATCCTTCTTGATTTTTCCATTCTCATCTCTTAACCATATCACTTTCCCTCTTTTCCTCGCTTTGCGTTTTGCGGGTGTTAAAGTTTGGTCTTTAGAAACGTGATTGATTAGAATGTTCTCTTCAATATATTGGGCTAAATTGGATACATTCCCGATTTGACAGCTTCGTATTTCTTTTTGCAAAGCTTCCTCCAGTTTAGATGTATCGTTATTTAACTTCTTTTCTTCATCGATTTTATAAAACAATTCCAGCATTTTATCGCGTTTCGCTGCAACGGGAATTAATGAAAGAATAACCGCATCAATAGAGTGGTGCGAATGTTTATCACGACTTTTCTTCTCATCAACCGACTGCACGCCCAACATTTTTCTAAAATCAGCCGTTACACTTCCTTTTTGAACTTCAACTTTACTGAATACCGTTTTAAGATAATGATAAGCATATTTAGTAATCAAACGAGTATCATTAAGTTGACTATTTTTAAATCCTCTTGTAACTTCGGTCATTGTAAAACGGTCCAATTTGTTTTGCCAATAGTCCCGTTCCATTCTCCATAAATGCGCTTGTCGAATAGCATAATCCTTTGTTTCTTTATCCTGTGCTTGTTTTGATTTTTGTTCCCAAAACATAACATTGTTTTTTAACTGTTCCGCTTTTTGTTCCCATTTTTCCAGGCGTGGTTTAATTGCAGAATAGCGTTGTCCATTGACAGTTGCTTCCTTCTCATAATTTTCAAGCTGAGTAGGGATCCTGTTTTTTTTAATTTGTCTGTTATAATAGGCATCACAGACTGTTAAATTTGCTAGCGAATTATCAAAGGACAAACTTCGGGGAATTGTATGTTCAAAATCGGTTGCAATATCATCAAACAAATTCTTGATATTGATGATTTTTCCGGTATATATGCATTCCATTCCTTGTTCAAGCCACAAACGATATTTCGTAATATCTTTTTTGTATTGAAAATCCTTTGATTTACCTGCTATTTTCTTCTTTTTCTTACTTTTTTCTTCCTGTTCTTTCTCCTCTAGATAACGCAATTTATCAAACAAATAATCATAATTTTGCTCTATAAGCAACCGAGCTTTGTCAATGTCATTATTATTTCCTTCTTCGCCGCTAAGTTCTTTGATGGCTTTTGCTATTTCTTTGTTTTCCTTTTCGCGTTCTCTTTGATATTCATCAATTGCCCACCGCATATTGGCATCGTTCAAATCACGTGCAGTTTCGACAACAACCCGCGTATCTTCTTCAACGATTCCTTCTTTTAGGAAATAATTGATAAGTTTTCGGAGTTCATGCAAGGTTCGCATTGCCATCGGATTTTTAAATGCGCCGTTAACAGGTACGGGACTCTCTAAAAGTTTTTTTGATAAACGAGTTCCTTTATATTCAAATGATTGTTCCTTCGCTGGTTTATAGAAATCAACCATTGAAGGATGGTAGAGTTTATTTAACTTTTTACAGGCTGTACATTGACAAGGTAATCCAGTTACAGGATCAATCAATTGGTTTTCGCAATGCAGCGTAGGAAAATTATTAGAGAGATATAATTTTAGCGTATCACTCAATTTAGGCAATCGAAAATAGTCGCGCTTGGAAGTTGAAAAGAATTGCTGGTATTTATCTGCAACATCTTTTAAAATTTTATCTTTATTTTCTTTTGTTGTTATCTGCCAGGTTTTGTAGCCAAACGATTCAATCGTATATTTTTCAATTTCTCTTCTATCTAAATCATCTAACTTGTAATCTGCATCTTTATATGCATATTGCTCGTTAAAATCAAGAGCTTTGTAATTAGCAATTAGACTGTTTGCTATATTCAAAATCTGTTTCTCTTCTCTGTTTTCATCAATCCAGATACTTATGGATTCTAAAACTTCCCTTTCGTTCTCTTGCCATAACTCAATTCCTAAAATCTCAGGAATTTTTCCAAGCAGCGCTGCTTCTGTGTAGATAAAACCTTTATATAATTCATCTTCAATCTTCGGTGCTAAAAATTGATTAATATTTCGTATCGCTTTCAAACTTAGCATACTGTAACCTTGTGGAATTGCAATCCAAAGATTAACAAGCGATTTTGTTCGTTTATCATCAAAATTCAACTTAGTTTTGGCAAACTCTGCAACAGCTTCTTCGTCATCATACGAAAAGCAAATATGCCAAATATCTTCCATATTGAAAGTTATGTTATGCTCTTTGCCTTTTCTATCCTTTCTTTTTTCGGAAGTTTTATACACAAAACTTTCCCATTCACTACCCAATAAATTCTTCAATCTTCCCGAAATCGGACAACCTGAAACATTGGTCTTATCACTATAATTTACAGTGCTGTCTGCAACATTCCGCTTTTTTGATAATGGCTTTTCTATTTCTTTTTCAAGCCATTTGCGTATCTCTTCAAATTTAAAATTGGCTTTAGTAAGCAAAAACTTTTCCTTGTATAACCTTATTTTCTGTTCCGAAGTTAAATTTTGCCATTCATCATTGGTGGTTTTACGATATTGGATATTGTTGATAAGAGAAAAGGCACGAAATTTTTCAAATTCGGGATGACTGATAGGACAACGTGATTTTGCCGGTTCTAAAGTACATTTACCAACCAATCCTTTTTGTGAACGAAGTGGACGCTTATAAAAGATACTACCATCTTTTCTATCGCTATAAATTATTTTGAAGAAATTATTATCTGTACTTAATCCGTCCTGAAAGTTAAAAATATATGCAATTTCTTCCTTGTATTGTGTGCGAACTGCCTGATAAATGCTTGAACGAATTCTAATTCCCTCTTTTTCAAGTTGAGCAAAGGCACAACCAACAGTTGGCAGGTTATGCTCAGCCATGTACTCTTTCAAGTCTTTGGATTTCTTTTCTTCTGATTTTTTGAGGGAAATATTTTCCAAATCAGGGGAAGCGTCAACATTCTCCTTTATTGATTCTGCTTGTTCTTTCAATGTTTCACCCTTACTACTTTTAAATCCGCGTCTTTGTGCGATGTGATACAATGCACGTCCTAACTTATATTTATTAATTTCCAATGAAAAATCCAGTTGAGAGGTTGCAAGATCTGCACGAAGTTGATACGGACTTGAATAATCTGGTTTCCCATCTCCGTCAAAGTCCAAACGTATCCATTGTTCAAATTTTTCGATATCTGCAGGATATTGTCGTTTTAAACCGTTTGCTTTATCGTATCGTCTCCAGCGATTAAGATCCCGCATTGTCAAAGGACAATATATACCCGCTTTATCCAAATCTATTTCAGTATCTTTTTTATTTTTATTAGCAGGGTCTATTAATATTTTCAGCGTCTCCCAAATCCGATATTTTCGAGATTGATAAAGTCGACGAAAAGAGCGTTTTTCTCTTCTGTTTGTGGCAAGAGATTTATAATTGCCTTTACCATCTTTATTTACCGTGGTACTAAAAATAATAGAACCGAAATTGCTTAATTGTTCTTCTACTCTATTACCATTATCTGTATCCCTGACAGAAACACCAATAGAAGATGTTCCTAAATCTAAACTTAAAATTTTTGCCATAATTTATCGATTCTATTTTGTTAATAAAAACATTATAATTATCTTTGCCTGCATAATGATACCAATTGTTGTGAGACTTTTCACAATAAGGCTATAAGCCGAAGATTTCTTAATCCTGCGTACTCCGTGGGATTTTTTTGACTTACCATACCCTGTATTTCACATTGCTTGCTGACAAAATCCTGTTTAAACAACGTATATTCAATAGAGTTTGGTCTCAAATTCATCCCTAATATTTTCTTCATAATATTATGCTTTGATGGAATTTTTTCTTGACCGTAAATTTAAGGATATTTTCACAACTTAAAAATATTTTGAGATGTAAAATTAAGAAATTATGTCATGATATAATCTTTAAAAGCAATTCACAATAAGGATTATTCCGTTGTGAAAACATTTGGATTGCTCCTTGTCCATAAGCAGGGAGCTTTTTTTATTTCTAATAGCCATTGTCAAAGTAATTAAAGATATACAATCATGTGAGAAGAATATTCCAATATTATGACTTTGGAGTCGTTTAAAGAGTTTTCCATCGGTAGGTTCGATTTGATTATTATTGATGAGGCGCATCGCTCGGTGTTTGGCAAGTATGGTGCTATATTCGATTACTTTGATTCGTTGCTGGTGGGGCTGACTGCCACGCCGCGCGAGGAGGTGGACAGAAGTACTTATCACTTGTTTAACATGGAGGAGGGCACTCCCAACTATAGCTATGAGCTGGATGAGGCGGTGGCGGATAATTTTCTGAGGAATTATAAGGAGTTGTGTTATGTTTCTGAGTACTTGACTGCGGGTATAAAATATGATGACCTAAACGAAGCGGAGAAGGTGCAGCTTGAGAAGGTGTGGCTGTATGAATCGGCAAAGAATGCGCTTGACCCTCGCGACTATAAGAGAGATATCGGAGGCGAAGAGTTGTTTCGCTACATATATAATGATGATACCATTGATAAGGTGCTGCAGGAGTTGATGACTAAGGGGCTGAAGGTGCAGGATGGTGAGCGAATTGGCAAGACTACCATTCCGGCTGTTGCCAAAAAGATTGTTGTTATCAAGGAAGTGATGTCGCCACAGTTCTGGAAGAACCTGTCGATGAAGGGTCTGGGACGTGTGAGGGTGGAGCTGCGTTACTTGATGCAGTTTTTGGTGGGTGAGAAGTCGGAGATATTCATAGTTGATATTGAGGACACGATTACGCCTGTAGATGGTGCGCTTTCGGTTGTTATCATCACGAGTTACCGTCAGCGTGTGATGGACTTTCTGACTGAGAATCTGCATAGCAACGAGACGTTGCAGAAGATTATGCTGATTGAGAAACTGACCGAGAATGACATCCTGGAGCTGGAGCGCATCTTCTGGAATGAGCTTGGCACCAAGGAAGATTATGACAAGCACGTTGGCAACCGCTTTGCGGGTGGCAATGTGACGGTATTTATCCGCTCGGTCATCGGCGTGAACAAAGAGTTGGCGATGCAGAAGTTCACCGACTTCCTGTCGGACAACATCCTTAACGCCGAGCAGCAGGAATACATCCGCTCCATCATCCACTACGTTTGCCA
>CAYFTB010000133.1:0-6772 GCA_964345875.1 uncultured Proteiniphilum sp. | reverse complement strand
AATTAGAACAGCGTTAAAAACAAAATGCTGTTTGAGCGTAGCGAGTTATATTTTGTTTAGCTGAGATAATTTATTTTTAGCCAAATTTATTACAGCCTTGACTTTTTGCTCCTTTTGTGTCAAGACAAAAGGAAGAAGATATAAACGGAATAATATTAATGATTATTCCTAAATTGGGAAATTGAAAACCCACAAAGAGGCAATCAATATTTATAAATTAAAACAATCGCACCTTATTCCACTCTATCATCTAATAATCAAACAACTGATTATTTGTAATTAACATAACTAAAAGAGATAACTTTTTCTTTTTTAGTATATTTGCATTCTAAATCAAACAAGAAATGGATTTTAATTATGATATAATTGTTGTTGGTGCTGGTCATGCAGGATGCGAAGCAGCAACAGCAGCAGCAAACATGGGCTCAAAAACATTGTTGATAACAATGGATATGAACAAAATTGCCCAAATGAGCTGTAATCCCGCAGTAGGTGGAATTGCCAAAGGACAAATAGTAAGAGAGATAGATGCCCTTGGTGGACAAATGGGGATAGTAAGCGATAGAACAGCAATCCAATTTAGAATGCTTAACCGCTCAAAAGGCCCCGCGATGTGGAGTCCCCGCACACAAAATGATCGTGCCAAATTTATTGAAGCATGGCGTGATATTGTTGAAAATACTGACAACCTATATATGTGGCAAGACATGGTTACCGAACTTATTATTGACAATAAAACGGTGACAGGTGTGAAGACTAAAATGGGTGTTTCATTTCATGCCAAAACAGTAATCCTTACTAATGGCACTTTCCTAAATGGATTAATTCACGTGGGGAAAGTTCAAATCGGAGGTGGAAGAATTTCCGAACCATCATCATACGGAATGACAGAGCAATTAGCTGAAGCAGGATTCACTACTGATAGAATGAAGACTGGAACTCCTGTAAGACTTGATGCCCGAAGCGTTGATTTCTCATTAATGGAAGAACAAAAGGGTGATGACACTTTCCACACATTCTCGTACCTACCCGAATCGAAAAGAACTCTCACACAAAAGAGCTGCTGGATGACAAACACCACAGAGGAGGTACACGAGGTATTAAAAGGAAGCATTGACGACTCTCCACTATACAATGGACAGATCAAAAGTATTGGTCCCAGGTATTGCCCAAGTATAGAAACAAAAATTGTTACATTCTCAGACAAGACCAGCCATCTTCTATTCTTGGAGCCAGAAGGGGAAACAACCAATGAATGTTATCTCAACGGCTTCTCATCTTCCCTACCCCTCAACACACAAATTGAGGCACTGAAACTTATACCAGCATTTCGCAATGTACATATTTTCAGACCAGGATATGCAATAGAATATGACTTCTTCGATCCAACTCAACTAAAGCCAACTCTAGAAACAAAATTGATAGATAACCTATATTTTGCAGGACAAATTAATGGCACGACAGGATATGAGGAAGCGGCTGGACAAGGAATAATTGCGGGTATAAATGCACACATCAAGTGTCATGGAGGAAATGACTTTACACTTAATAGAGACGAAGCATACATAGGAGTTTTAATTGATGACTTGATAACAAAAGGCGTTGATGAACCCTATCGAATGTTTACTTCACGTGCAGAATACAGAATATTATTACGCCAAGATAACGCTGACGAAAGGCTAACTCAAAAGGGATACAAACTAGGGCTAGCAAAACAACAACGAGTAAATTTATTGAAAGACAAAGAGGAAAACGTTAGAGATATTATCGAGTATTGTAATAACTTCTCCATTAAGCCAGACAAAATCAACTCTTTCTTAGAGAGCATTAATTCATCTCCTCTAAAGCATGGAGTTAAGCTCTCGCAATTACTTACTCGTCCTCATATAGACCTATCAGTAATGGCATCAGCAGTTGCTCCATTAAGAGAAAAGCTCGACACTATTACCGACAGACAAGAAGAAATAATAGAATCTGCCGATATTAAAATCAAATATGATGGCTACATTAAGCGTGAGAAAATAATGGCAGAAAAAATAAATAGACTTGAAGATATTCGGATAAAAGACAAGTTTAATTACAAAGGAATTCAATCTTTATCCACAGAGGCAAGACAGAAACTCACAGCCATCAATCCTGAAACAATAGCACAAGCAAGCAGAATTCCCGGGGTATCTCCGAATGATGTTTCTGTGTTATTAGTACTGCTAGGAAGATAATTAACTCTATAATGTTTCACGTGGAACATATAAAAACAATATTATAAACAAATAAAATGAGCGTCGAAAAACTAAAAGCGTCAGTTAGAAACATACCTGACTTCCCGATAGAGGGAGTACAATTTAAAGACATAACAACGTTGTTTCAATCAGCCGAACATCTTAGAGAAATGGCTGATATACTTTATGAAAAATATAAAGACAAAGGGATAACAAAAGTTGTAGGTATCGAATCAAGAGGATTTTTCCTTGGCCCTACCCTAGCAATCAGATTAGGAGCAGGATTTGTGCCAATTAGAAAGCCCGGCAAATTGCCCTACAAAGTTATAGAAGAAAAGTACACAAAAGAGTATGGAGAAGATGCCGTTCAAATTCACGAAGACGCACTTACAAAAAACGATGTTGTGGTCATTCATGACGACCTTCTTGCTACAGGAGGAACTATGATAGCAGCACACAAGCTAGTTAAAAAAATGGGAGTAAAAAAGATATATATTGACTTCCTTATTGAGCTAGAAGACCTGAAAGGTAGAGAAGCATTTAGTAAAGACCTAGAGGTTGATTCGCTAATAAAGTTTAGCATCTAGAAATTACCAACGGGCAAATCTTAAACAAACTCAATATTCTGAACAATTGTTTAGGGTATTGAGTTTTATATTTTCAAGCAAAGAGGAGAGATAACTTAATGACAGATGAAGTAAAAAATACACTAACAGTTGTTCCACATAGTCCAGGATGTTATATGTTTTTGGATAAAATGGGGACAGTTATCTATGTAGGTAAAGCAAAAGATCTGAAGAAAAGAGTTTCATCCTACTTCAATAAGAACCACGATAATATAAAAACTAGAGTTCTTGTAAAGAATATAAGGAATATAAAGTATGTGGTAGTAAATAGTGAAGAAGATACTTTTCTACTAGAAAATAATCTTATAAAAGAACTACTCCCAAGATACAATGTACTACTCAAAGATGACAAAACCTATCCATACATAGTAGTAAAGAATGAATATTTCCCTAGAGTTTATAAAACAAGAAATGTAGTAAAAGACGGATCGAAATATTTTGGCCCATACACCTCCGTTCATGCTGTTGACACACTGATAGAACTATTTAGAAAAATGTATCATATCAGAACATGTAGATTAAATCTAAATCCTGAAGATATCATGGATGGAAAATTTAATACTTGTCTCCAGTTTCATATAAAAATGTGCGATGCCCCATGTGTAGGAAAAGTTTTCGCAGAGGAATATAGCAAGAACATTGAAGAGATAATCGAAATACTCAAAGGAAATATATCTTTAATAGAAAAAAAGATATATGACAGAATGCGATTTCTATCTGAACAAATGCGATTTGAAGATGCGAATGAGCTAAAGCAAAAACTAATATTGATAAAAAGCTTCAAAGAGAAATCACAAGTTATTAGCAGCATAAGCTACAATATCGATGTGTTCTCTTATGATGAAGATGAGAAATCGGCATTTGTTAACTATCTTCATGTGGTATCGGGTGCAATTACTCAAGCATACACATTTGAATATAAAAAGAAACTTGACGAAAGTAGAGAAGAACTTTTAGGCATGGGAATAATAGAGATGCGTCAAAGATTTGGAAGTGAATCTAAAGAAATTGTAGTCCCATTCATTCCCGAACTAGTGATGAGTAATGTTGAAATAACAATTCCACAAAGAGGAGATAAAAGAAAATTACTTGAACTTTCAATTAAGAACGTAAAGCAATATAAATTTGATAGACTAAAGAAAGCAGAGATTTTGAATCCAGAACAAAGAATAACACGAATTCTGAAAAAAGCTCAAAACGACTTACGCATGAAGGAAATGCCAATGCATATTGAGTGTTTTGATAATTCAAATATTCAAGGCACAAATGCAGTAGCAGCATGTGTTGTTTTTAAGAAGGCAAAACCCTCAAAAAAAGATTATAGACATTTTAACATTAAAACAGTTCAAGGACCTGATGATTATGCATCGATGGCAGAAATTATTGAAAGACGCTACTCTCGCGTGCTTAAAGAGGGCAATAATCTACCGCAACTCATTGTAATTGATGGAGGTAAGGGTCAATTGGGTGTTGCTGTGGAAACATTGCAGAAAATTGGAATATATAACAAAGTTGCAGTTATTGGAATTGCAGAACGTCTTGAGGAGATATATTTCCCAGGAGACTCTATTCCGATGTATATTGACAAGAATTCCGAGACTTTAAAACTCATTCAACAAATAAGAGACGAAGCTCACAGATTCGGACTGAAACATCACAGACTAAAAAGGAGCAAATCACAAATAAGCTCAGAACTTGATGACATAAATGGAATCGGCCCAACTACAAAGAAAAAACTTCTTGCACACTTCAAGAGTATCAAAAGAATAAAAGAAGCACAAGAAAAAGAAATAATAGAAGTTGTGGGGAAAAGTAAAGGAGGAATAATTTGGCAATGGATAAACAACCCCTCCCCCACCCTAGCGTCAGAAAGAAATTAAAACTAAAAATAGACACAGACCATATTAGGCAATAAAGTTTTAAATAAGTATTTTTGCTTAAAATACTAATAATTGTTTCGTAACAAATGAGAGTACTTATTCAAAGAGTTAAAAAAGCATCTGTCCTAATAAATGGACTAGAGGAAAAAACCTCAAACGCTGGATTATTAATATTTCTAGGAATTGAAGAAATTGACGATAGTGATGATATAGAGTTTCTGACAAAGAAGATAGTTAATCTCAGAATCTTTGACGATGAGAATAAAGTCATGAATAAATCTGTTTTGGACGTAAATGGAGATATTATGCTTATATCTCAGTTTACCCTGCATGCTAGCACCAAGAAGGGAAACCGCCCTTCATACATCAAGGCTGCAAACCCAGATATTGCAATTCCTCTATATAATACATTTATCGAAGAGTTAAGTAAGAAGCTTGGCAAAATAGTAACAACAGGAGAATTTGGAGCCGACATGCAAGTCAGCTTGACTAATGATGGACCTGTTACTATATGGATTGACTCAAAAAACAAAGAATGATTATTAATATATAACTAAGCCTAATATGACAATAAGCGAAGCTCAAGATATAGTGGACAAGTGGATAAAAACGTATGGGGTTCGTTATTTTAGCGAACTCACAAATCTAGCAATCCTTACAGAAGAGGTCGGAGAATTAGCTAGAATATTTGCCAGAACATACGGCGATCAATCATTTAAAGATTCAGATAAAGATAAGGATATGGCTGATGAAATGGCAGATATCCTGTGGGTTTTAATTGCATTAGCAAATCAGACAGGAGTAAACTTAGAAGAATCTTTTAGAAAGAATATCGAGAAAAAAACGCATAGAGACGCATATAGACACATTGAAAACAAGAAACTAAAATAAATATATATTCATTATGGAACATAATAAATACTTAGAAGCGATATCAAAACATCCGTTCAAGATGTCGGATGAATCAATTAAAAGTGCTATTGAAAAAATCATCAGCGAAAAAAGTGCCGAGAATAAAAACTTGGACGTTTACAAAAAGATATATAGCTGTATAGATTTAACAACACTGAACAGCACAGACAGCACAGAGTCTGTATGGAAATTTGTGCAACAAGTTAATGAATTCGAAGACAACCATCCTGATTTAGATAATGTGGCTGCTATTTGCGTATATCCAAACTTTGCTCGTACAGTAAAAAGCGCACTGACAGTTGACACAGCTATAGCTTGTGTTTCAGGAGGGTTTCCGTCATCTCAAACATTTATTGAGGTTAAGATCGCAGAAACCGCACTAGCATTAGCAGATGGAGCTAACGAGATAGATATCGTAATAAACCTCGGACTGTTTAATGACAAAGAATATCAGGAAATGAGCGAAGAGATTTCAGAAATAAAGGAAACCTGCCAGGGAGCTAAACTAAAGGTAATACTTGAAACAGGAGCTTTGAAATCTAATGAAGATATACACAAAGCTTCAGTAATATCATTATATTCGGGAGCAGATTTCTTAAAAACATCAACTGGCAAAGGATATCCAGGAGCAAGCCTAGAAGCTGCATATGTGATGGCAAATGCCATAAAATCTTATCATTCGAAAACGGGAAACAAAGTAGGCATAAAGCTTGCGGGAGGTATTGCAAGCATAGAGGATGCAACAAACTATTATACAATAGTGAAAGAGGTTTTGGGCGAGGAATGGTGCAATAAAGATTTGTTCAGAATTGGTGCCAGCAGACTTGCGAATCAGCTTCTAAATAAAATTACAGAATAATGGCAAAAAGAACTTTCTCAAAGAAACAATTTGGTTTCATAGCCATATTATGGATACTATTGGTTGGGTTTATATTAAAGTATGCCAAAATAGACGGTATGACAATCCTTATGATATTAATGTCGGGGGCAATAGTGTTTATACCAATTTACAAAAATCTAAGGAAGTGAATACTTTAGTTTCCATTTAATGTTTTTATCCAGGAATAACGAATAATTTAATTATTTTATATACATTTGCAGACCATAATGATTGTTTAGTGTTATTCCAAACATA
>CAYFTB010000132.1:0-6815 GCA_964345875.1 uncultured Proteiniphilum sp. | reverse complement strand
CGTCCTGAAGTTATTGGTATTTGGAATCTTGTTATGCATTATAATCGCCTAAGGAATGGTTCGCTTGAGCCACTGCCAGCTAAAGTGATTGACACAGGAATGGGATTTGAGCGTCTTTGCATGGCTGTTCAAGGTAAATTGTCTAACTATGACACAGATGTCTTTCAGCCACTAATCAACAAGATTGCTGAGATAACAGATAAGAAATATGGCGAGGATGATAAGAAAGATATAGCAATGAGAGTTATTGCCGATCATGTTCGCACCATAGCATTTTCTATTACAGATGGTCAGTTGCCATCAAATGCAAAGGCTGGATATGTAATTCGTCGTATATTGCGTCGTGCTGTTCGCTATGGATACACTTTCCTTAATATGCACGAAGCTTTTATGTATAAACTAGTCCCTACCCTTATTGATGTTATGGGAGATTCTTATCCCGAATTAGAAGCACAGAGAACATTAATAGAAAAGGTGATTAATGAGGAAGAAAACTCATTTCTTAGAACTCTTGAAACGGGTATCAGATTGCTTGACAGAGAAATAGAGAACCACAAAAAGAACAGTAAAATAGAACTGGAAGGTGAGATTGCTTTTCAATTATATGACACCTTTGGTTTCCCATTAGACCTTACTGAACTAATTCTCCGTGAGAATGGAATGGGGGTTGATATTCCAGCATTTGAGGTGGAGATGAACAAACAAAAGGAACGTGCCCGCAATGCAGCTTCAATGGAAACTGGTGATTGGGTGAAGGTTAGAGATGGCGAAACAGAATTTGTAGGTTATGACAAGGCACAAGAAGAAACACAGGTGTTACGTTACCGCAAAGTGAAACAAAAAAATAAAGAGTTTTATCAGATTGTTCTTTCTAAATCTCCTTTCTATGCAGAGATGGGGGGACAAGTGGGTGATAGTGGCTGGCTAATTGATGAAAGCGGTGTAAAAACTGAAGTTTTCGATACTAAAAATGAAAACAACTTAGCTGTTCATCTAGCTAAAAAATTACCTGATAATTTAGAATCGACTTTTATTGCTAAAATAAATAGCGATAAGCGTATTGCCACTGAGGCTAATCACACTGCTACCCACTTGATGCACGAGGCTTTGAGAGAGGTTCTAGGTACTCACGTTGAGCAAAAGGGATCGTATGTATCACCAGAAGTGCTGCGATTTGACTTCTCGCATTTCCAAAAAATGACCAATGAAGAGATACGAGATGTAGAAAGAGCTGTAAACGAAAAGATACGTAAGAATTTCCCAATAGATGAGCATCGCCATGTATCACTTGTAGAGGCTAAATCACAAGGTGCGATGGCTTTATTTGGTGAAAAATATGGCGACGATGTTCGTACCGTCAGATTTGGAACATCAATTGAGCTTTGTGGTGGTACTCACATTGCAAGCACTGGTATGATAGGTTGCTTTAGAATTGTGAGTGAAAGTGCTATTGCTGCAGGAATAAGACGCATTGAGGCAGTAACAGCAAAAGGATGTGATGACTATCTATATGAGATAGAAGATGTAATGAGGAAGGTTAAAGAGTCGGTAGCAGCTAATGCTCCGGAGATTTTGATTGGTTTACAAAAATTAATGAACGAAAATGAGGAGATGAAAAAGAGTATCATTGAGTTCGTTAATGAAAGAAGAGCGCAAGTAAAGCAACAAATCATTTCTAAGATGAGAGTTATCAATGATGTAAATGTATTCTTTGCTGATTCCATCATGCTAGCTCCCGATATTGCAAAAGATATAGCTTTCCAAATTAGAGGTGAATATAGTGGACAGCCAATAGCATTTATTGCAGCAACTCAATTCAACCAACGTCCCAATCTCACAGTGATGCTTAGCGATGACCTTGTTGAAAGAGGATTTAACGCAAGCAATATGGTTCGAGAAGCTGCTAAACACATCCAAGGCGGTGGTGGTGGTCAACCTCACTTTGCTACTGCTGGCGGAAAAAATATAAATGGCCTTAAAATGGCATTTGAAGAGTTATTAAATGGCATTTAAACAGTGTTCAATCACTGTTTAGTGAAATAAAAGATGATTCTGTGGGGGTGTTACCTACAGAATCATCTTTTTTATCTCCATACTGTTAATCGAAATAAATACAATATCTGTAGAAAACATATTACATATCATCCCATTAAATTCTAACAAATGTGCTAGAATGGGATATAAAAAATTAAATAATGCAATTTGAAGATTTAAAAATAGTCGAGCCAATACTAAAGGCTCTAAAAGAAGAAAAATATTCCGTTCCAACATCTATACAAGAAAAGGCAATTCCTATTATATTAAATAGAAATGACGTGATGGGAAGTGCTCAAACTGGAACTGGCAAAACAGCAGCTTTTGCTATTCCAATTATTCAGCATCTATATAGTGACCGATTACAACAAAATAAACCACGAAAAATAAATGCACTTATTATAACTCCTACACGTGAATTAGCCATTCAGATTGGAGAGAGTTTTTCTACATATGGAAGATATACAGGATTAAAAAATACTGTCATATTTGGAGGTGTAAAGCAGAACAGTCAGACTAAAGAACTCAAAAATGGAGTGGATATTCTAGTGGCAACACCTGGAAGACTCCTTGACCTAATGAACCAAGGTTATATAAACCTGAATAGCATTGAGTATTTTGTTCTTGACGAGGCAGACAATATGCTTGATATGGGTTTTATACATGATATAAAAAAGATTATTGCCAAATTACCCAACAAGCGTCAGTCACTATTTTTCTCTGCTACAATGCCAGACAATATTGTGGCACTTTCGAAACAAATTTTGAGGAATCCAGTAAAGATTGAAGTAAACCCTGTATCTTCTACTGCTGATACGATTCAACAATATCTGTATTACACAAATAAGTCAACTAAACTAGATTTACTCAATCATATACTTGAAAATAAAAATATCAAGCAAGTATTACTTTTCGCTAGAACAAAACATGGTGCAGATAAAATAAGCAAGAGCTTGAATAAAAATAATATTAAAGCTACTGCCATACATGGAAACAAGGCACAAAATGCCAGACAAAAGGCTTTGCAAGAGTTCAAAGATGGTAAAATACGTGTATTGGTAGCAACTGACATTGCCGCAAGAGGTATAGATATTGATAAATTGAAATATGTAATCAATTATGATATTCCAAATGTTGCTGAAACATATGTACACAGAATAGGAAGAGGAGGAAGAGCTGGAGATGAAGGGGTATCTATATCTATATGCGAACCAGAGGAAAATGTATATATAAAAGAGATTGAAAAGCTTATAGGACAAAAGATTGAAGTCGTTAAGGATAATCCATTTCAACAAACTGATAAACCTATGAACAAAGAGGAGAGAAAGGAGTTTGAGAAGGAGAAGAATAAACGTAAGCAAGAATTTTTTGCTGCTAGAAAGAAAAGTAAATTTGGAGAATCAAAGATTAATAAAAAAAGGAACTAGCTTTTTATATTTAAGTCAAACAACAGTAAAGATTAAGCTGAAATGAATAAAAATAACACAAATAAAATTCTAGAAAAGTTTAACATTACCGAGCTCAATGCTATGCAGAAGGAGGCTAGCGATGTAATTAAAAAGAAATCGGATGTTGTATTGATTTCTCCTACTGGAACTGGTAAAACACTCGCTTTCCTTTTGCCTTTGATAGATTCACTAGATGAAAACTGCTCCGAGATTCAATCACTGATTGTTGTTCCCTCACGAGAGTTGGCTCAACAGATAGAGCAAGTGGCTCGCAACATTGGCTCGGGATTTAAGATTAATGCAGTATTTGGTGGACGATCAGGAATGTTGGATAAGATAGATATAAAACATCGTCCAGCCATTCTTATTGGCACACCGGGTAGAATAGCCGATAGAATGAGAAGAGACAAATTTTCATTAGAACATATTAAAACACTTGTGTTGGACGAATTCGACAAGTCATTGGAAATAGGTTTTGAAAAAGAAATGACTGAGATAATTAATGCTTTACCCAATGTTGGGCAAAGGATTCTCACCTCTGCCACAAGTGATGCTGAAATACCAGAGTTTGTAGGTTTAAAAAATCCCGTATATATAAAGAACGTACAAAGTGGCAGTTCTCATCTTGCAATAAAAATAATAGTATCACCTGAAAAGGACAAGTTGAATACTTTAAAACAGACTCTCATCTTTATTGGTCACAAGCCCGGAATAATCTTTTGCAGCTTCAAAAATGCATTAGATAGAATAAGTGATTTTTTGAATGATAACCACATTGATCATGAATGTTTTCATGGTGATATGGAACAAATAGACAGAGAGAGAGCACTTATTAAATTTAGAAATGGAACCAACCAACTCCTTTTAGCAACCGATTTAGCTGCTCGTGGACTAGATATTCCCGAAATAGAGTTCATCATACATTATCATCTTCCACCACATGAAAAAGAATTTACTCACAGAAATGGTCGTACTGCTCGTATGAACCGAAACGGAGCTGCATATATAATAAATTGGGAAGGAGAAGAGTTGCCTGATTTTATTATTGATACTAATCCTGAAACTATTGATGTAAATTTTACTCAACAGACTAACATTCATTCGTACGTAAAATGGAAAACCATTTATATTACGGGTGGAAGAAGGGATAAAATCTCTAAGGGAGATATTGCAGGTTTGTTTATGAAACAGGGGCAAATTAAAAAAGAACAGATTGGACTTATTGAAATCAAACAGGACTGCGCATATGTTGGCGTTCATGCAGAAACAGTTGATACGCTTATTAAAAAAACAAATAATATCAGGCTCAAGACAAAGAAAATTAGAGTTAGTCTTATTTAATGTGAACTAGACCTAAGCCATTAATATTTATTTGTCACTAATTTGCCATATTTTAATTATATACAATCAGAGCATACTAAGATTATATCTATGTATTTATAATTACATATTTTCAGTTGTTTGTCAATATGCTTAGGTATATTTCTTAAATCTAACTCAGATTATTTAATAGATAAAAGATAGCTGTATTAAAAAATAAAAGGATATATTTGTCCTTATTATTGAAACTATCATTTCTATTAGATATAATTGCAGTGAAACATAACAAAACAATGAAATTTTTCAGGAAATACCATAAGTGGTCGGGTATTATCCTTATGCTTCTCTTGGTGCTATTTGCAGTCTCGGGTATTGTATTGAACCACAGAAGTCAGTTGGCTGATTTTTCAGTTAGCAGAAACACACTTCCTAAGTACATAAGATACAATAAATGGAACAATGCAGCAGTAAAAGATATGTATCCAATCAGCAGCGACAGTGTCATGATATATGGCAATGTTGGAGTATGGCTTACTGACAGCACACTTAATGATTTTAAGGATATAAACACAGGTTTTCCAAATGGTATAGATAACCGAAAGATCGCAAAAATAATAGAGTATAATGACAACATCTATGCAGGTACTCTCTATGGATTCTTCAGGTTCAATAAAACCGATAGCAAATGGGAAAAGCAAACACTACCACTGAAGGCCGAAAATGTTGTGGATATGTACATCAAAGATGAAGTGATGTATGTGATGTTGCGTTCGCACTTATTGACTACTAATGATGGATTAAACTTTGAGGAAGTTGCCCTACCCGCTCCTGCAGGATACGACAATAAAATAGGATTATTCAAAACTCTCTGGGTTATTCACAGTGGAGAAATATATGGAAATATAGGAATACTAATTGTAGATTTGATTGGTATTATAATGATTTTTCTCACCACAACGGGCTTTATTTTATATCTAAGCAAGGAAAAGATAAAGAATAAGCACAATGCCGCAGAAACTAGAAAAAAACACTTAAATCGCTATAAATGGAATCTTAAATGGCACAATAAAATTGGCTGGATTACTATGATATTCTTATTGGTAAATACTACTGCAGGTATGTTTTTACGCCCACCGCTATTAGCTGCTATATTTACTTCTAATGTGTCAAAGATACCCTATTCAGAACTGGATACTCCCAATCCTTGGTATGATATATTAAGACGTGGAATATATTTGCCCGAAGAGGACTTGCACATCATATCTACATACGACGGATTTTATTATTCACCTGATAATTTTGCTACAATCATAAAGTTCAACCAACAGCCACCAGCTAGCGTAATGGGTGTCACGGTGTTTGAAGATTTAGGAGAAGATAGACTTCTTATTGGATCATTCGAGGGACTGTTCCAATGGAACATCAAAACTGGATATGTTTATGATGTGATGAAAAAAGAACCATATGTTGCTCCAATAAAGAAAGGACCTCCGGTTGGAGATTATATGATAAGTGGATATGGCTTTGATAAGAACAACAATAAGATTATATTCGACTATATGCAGGGTGTAGTGGGTACTGATACTAAAGCTGAGTTCCCTGATATGACCAATGAAATACTAAAGAAATCCCCTATGTCACTTTGGAGTTTAGCACTTGAAGTACATACTGGCAGAATATATCAACCTATTCTTGGAATATTCTATATACTTGTGGTTCCATTGGTTGGATTATTTACATTATTCAATCTAATTACTGGATTCATAATATGGTACAAATATTATTGGAGAAGAAAGAAAAGACAACATGTCTGACAATAATATTGTAATAAATTTCAGAGAGATACTCACCTCTTATTGATATGAAAAAAAATCGAGAGACTATTTAGTAATAGCCCCTCGATAATATAAATAAAGACTTTAAAAGTCAAATGTATCTGATTAAGATAAGAAACCTAACATAATACCAGCTGCAACTGCAGAACCGATAACACCCGCTACGTTTGGTCCCATT
>CAYFTB010000131.1:0-6845 GCA_964345875.1 uncultured Proteiniphilum sp. | reverse complement strand
CTCTTTTGTTATATTTTTACTTTTCTTTACTTGATGTCATTAGTAAGTCTTTTTTATTGTTTTTCTTATAATACTTACACCATTCCTTTAGACCACAAATTTCACATTTGGGTTTTCTTGCTATGCACACATATCGTCCATGTAAAATCAGCCAATGATGTGATTTTGATAAAAGATGTTCGGGTATGTTTTTTACAAGTTCTCTTTCAGTTTCAATAGGTGTTTTAGAGTTGTTTGTTAGCCCAATCCTGTTTGCGACTCTGAATACGTGAGTATCAACGGCCATAGCCGGTTTGTCAAATGCAACTGATAATATTACATTTGCAGTTTTTCTTCCAACTCCAGGTATCGTTATTAATTCATCAAACTGTGACGGCACTTCTCCATTATAATCGCTTACGATCTTTTGAGCCATACCTACAAGACTTTTAGCCTTATTATTGGGATAGGAACATGATCTGATATATTCAAATATTTCATCAGATGAAGTGGCTGCCATAACTTCAGGAGTAGGGAAATTATTAAATAGATTTGGCGTAATAAGATTAACCCTTTTATCTGTACATTGTGCCGATAAAATAACGGCAATCAGTAGCTGAAAATTATTTTTATAATGTAATTCTGTTTCAGATGATTGAGCGTTTTGTTCAAACCATTCTATAACATGTTTGTATCTTTCTTTTTTAGTCATTTTTGCTGTAATAATTATTTAGTTCATCAATATCTTCATCGTTTATTATCTTAAAATAAGCATCGCCAATATTATCAATAATATCTGAAGCAATGAAGCTAAGAGGATGTATCGTGTTGGATGTGATATTTGCAGTAAGTCCATGCAAATATACTCCAATTTTACTTGCATCCAAAGGTGAGTATCCTTGAGAAAGCAGTCCAGTCAATATTCCAGTCAACACGTCACCGCTTCCAGCAGTAGCTAATGCTGGTGTACCAGTACTATTAACGAGTAATTGATCAGGAGTAATGATAAGTGAATTAGCTCCTTTTATTATTATGATGATATTATATTTTTTTGCTAAGGCTACGGTCATGTTAATTTTATCAAAATCATTCTTCCATGTACCAATAAGTCTGTATAGTTCTTTCGGATGCGGTGTAAGTATAGTATCTATAGGTAAGTATTTTAGTAACTCTTTGTCGTTTGAAATAATGTTTATAGCATCAGCATCAATAACCAAGGGGGATTTGTTTTCTTTCAAGAATTTGACAAGTGCAAATTTTGTCTCTTCATTAGTTCCCATTCCTATTCCTATGCCAATAGCATTTGGAATTATTGTATGCTGTATGTCTGTGATTTTATTATCTCCTTTGTCCTCCATAATCATCACTTCAGGAACACTTGATTGTAGGGGTATTGTGCCACATCTTGGGGTGTATGCAGTTACAAGACCACATCCTGATCTAAGTGCTGCTTTTGAAGCTAAAGCCACAGATCCAATCTTTCCTTTGCTTCCTCCAATAATAAGGCTATGTCCTTGTGTTCCCTTGTGAGCAAGCTTATCTAGTGGTTTAATAATCTGCTTTATATTTTGTTTTGTGATAAAGTGCAGATTCGTTTTAGCTTCGTCAATAGCTTTTTTACTTAATCCAAAATTGATAATTGATACACTACCCGTGTATTTATGATTGTTAGGTAGGAATAGTGCCAATTTAGGTATCTGTAAAGTAATAGTTTCGTTTGCAATTATTGCAAATTTAGTTTCCTTGTCTAGCATCAAACCGCTAGGTACATCAATGCTAATTGTGTAAATATTTGTTTGATTAATGATCTCTATTACTTTTTGTGTCAATCCAGAAATCTCACTGTTAATTCCGGTGCCTAACATGGCATCGATAATAATTTCTGAATCCATAAATGAAGGTATTTTTGTTTCTGATGAAATTACTTTAATAAGAACATTGTTATCTGTTGCTCTTTGAAAGTAGTATTGAAAGTCAAGTGAATGACTTCTTCCTGAATCTATAATATAAGCTTTAACCCTAGCACCCGCAAGATGTAAACTTGTTGCCAATGCGATTCCGTCTCCACCATTATTGCCAGTTCCGCATATTACGCTTATTGGGATTTGATATTTCATATGATGATGTATAAACCATCTATAAATAGCATCTGCAGCCATGCCCATTAATTGTTGTGAGCTAATATTGAGATGACTCAACGTTTGCTTATCAACTTCTCTTATTTGTTCTGCCAAAAGTATTTTCATATCGTGTGTATTATTATTGTAAAGTTACTTCTTTTATCAATTTTATCAGTGTGTTGCAAAAATAAGTTTGATGTAATAGTTTAAACTTATTTCATATAAGGTTTTGAATATTTAGTTGGAGCAATAATAAACAAAAAAAGACATTCAGTTTTCTGAATGTCTTTTACTTGGATTTTATATTATTTTATTCGTTTTTCCGTTTCCTAGCCCTATACATACTTATTTTGATTTATTGGGGGAAGTAATCCCAGTAGAAAATATGTTCTTTGGTGTATTTACGTCTACACTTTTAGTACTGTTGTTTTTAAATGCAGAATTAACGTCGATCATCTCTTCATTGTTGAATACCAAAACCCATTTCCTACTGAATTCAATTTGATTTTCTTGAAAGATTATATCTTCTTTTTCGCTCTCGTTCCGATATTATTCGATTAATACCTTTTTTAGACTTGTGTTTTTTTCTATACTGTTAGAAGATCAGTAAAATAGGAATAGATGTACCAATCAATCTTGCTAATATCATCTCCGCAAAGTATCGGTAATGTGTAATTAGTTGTTTTCATTTTGTCAATATTTTTAGGCCCTTTTGCAGGCCTTTTTAAATATTGAGCTGGGGAACTATTTGAAAACCAACTATATACATCTTGATGTTTTTAAAATGTGCACAGGATGAGACTCGAACTCACACACCGTAACCGGCACTACCCCCTCAAAGTAGCGTGTATACCAATTTCACCACCTGTGCATATTATTATATTCTCACAACTTGATAGTTGTTTTTGTTTTGCTAATGCAAAGTTAAATAGTTTTTCGATTTGTCACAACAAAAGCCCAATTTTTGTTTTAATGTCATGTTGCTGAAAAAATTGTCCTTACATTATATAAATATTAATAGATTCAAGGTTAATAAGCATGTATTTGAAGTACTTAATACTAGTTAGTCTTGTATTCGTAACTAATCTTCTTGAAATCCTCATTTGCTTGCGTAATCTTGTCTTTAAGAGTTTCCTTATAGTTGTTGAGCTTTTCCTGAATTTCTTTATCACCTGTAGCAATCATCTGAAGAGCAAGAATTGCTGCATTAAGAGCTCCATTAATTCCCACTGTAGCAACAGGTATTCCGGGAGGCATTTGCACAATTGCAAGTAATGCATCTATTCCGTCGAGTGATGCTTTGATTGGAACGCCAATTACAGGTAGAGTAGTCATAGATGCAATTACTCCAGGAAGATGAGCGGCCATTCCTGCTGCTGCAATAATAACTTTTATGCCTCTGTCTTTTGCTCCTTTTGCAAACTTCTCAACTGCCTCTGGTGTACGATGAGCAGAAAGAGCATTTATTTCGAATGGAACTTTCATTTCGTTTAATAGTTGAGCGGCCTTTTCCATGACAGGCATGTCTGATGTGCTGCCCATAATAATACTTACGATTGGTTTCATATCTTAATAATATTTTTTTGAAATAAAAAAGAGAGTCATTCATTATGTGGAATAACTCTCATGGTTTATTAATCTAGTGATTATTGTCCTATTTCTGCTTTATAATCAGCACTTGAAAGCAAACTATCAAGCTCAGCAGCATCTTTAACTGCTATTTTAATTATCCATCCTTTTCCATAAGGATCCTCATTTACCAATTCAGGTGAATCTTCTAGTTCTGAATTTACTTCAAGAATATCACCGCTAACAGGCATTACAAGATCGGAAACCGTTTTCACAGCTTCGATGCTTCCAAACACTTCCCCCTGAGCAACTAATTCTCCTTCGGAGTCAACATCTACAAAAACTATTTCCCCTAGTTCGCTTTGTGCAAACTCAGAGATGCCAATATAAGCCTCATCACCATCAACTCGAATCCATTCATGGTCTTTTGAATACTTTAAATTTTCTGGAAAATTCATAGGATAAAATTTTTAATTTATCGGTTTATTATTTTGTTGTAAAAGTAGCATTAATTTTTGTTGTCTCAAAATCTTTTAGGAGCCAATCCAGACAAAGCCAAAAGAAATTGCAAAACCAAGAATAAAGCCTCCCAGCACCTGAGCAGGAGTATGTCGTTTGAGAATTAATCTGGAGGTTCCAATCATACCTGCTAGTATAAACAGGATCATCAGAAGATGATTTGAGTTAGTCTTATCAATAAAAAAACTTACAGACATAACTCCTCCAAGTAAACCCCCTACACCAAACATATGAGCACTAATTTTCCACCATATGGTTATAAAGATGGCTATCAAAATTACAAATATTGAGGACGAAACCAACATTAAAAACCAAGAAGGCATGCCCATCCTGTAATAATATATTATCATTATTACATATGAAGATAGTACTATGCAATAGGGTATAAATCGTTCCTTTCGTATTTTTAGTGATAGGTCGGATATGAGTTTCATTTTATATACTGCATAAATCAATAGTGCAGGTATTACAAATGAAAACACAACGGCTGGAGTAAGTATGTTCCAATATTGTTTTGCATATACATACCTAAAGTTAGATGTATATACAAAAAGTAGTATTATGCTATATACTGGCATAAACAGTGGTTGGAATACTGATGAAATAAATGAGGATACTGATTTATATATTTGAATCATTAGCTATGATAATTAATCTAAACGTACAAAGTTAAACTATTTTTCTTAAACGTGCCACTGGAATATTCATTTGCTCCCTGTATTTAGCCACAGTTCGGCGAGCTATGGCATATCCTTTTTCTTTTAGTTTAGAAGTGAGTTTTTCGTCAGTATATGGCTTTTGTTTGTTTTCTTTGTCTATTATATTTTGCAATACTGCTTTTATTTCTCTTGTTGATATGTCGTCACCTTCTTCATTTTGGAATGATTCAGCAAAAAAATATTTAAGCGGATAAATTCCGCTGTTAGTTTGTACATACTTACTATTGCTCACGCGTGATATTGTGGAAATCTCAAAGCCTGTTTTCTCAGCAATATCTTTCAGTATCATTGGTTTTATCATTGATTCATCTTCGGAGATAAAGAAGTCATACTGAAAGTTAATTATTGCCTCCATAGTCCTTTGCAAAGTGTTTTGCCGTTGTTTAAGAGCACTGATAAACCACTTAGCCGAATCAACTTTTTGTTTCATGTATAAAAGTGCCTGTTTATTGTCATTGCTCATGCTTTCTTTATTATTAGCATAACCTTGCATCATATGCGAGAACTCTCTGCTTATTTTGAGTTCAGGAATATTCCTGTTATTGAGGTACATCGTTATTTCGTTATTGTTCGTTTCAACAATAAAATCAGGGGTAATATTATTCATGTGCGACTCGATAGCGTCACTAAATATATTTCCGGGTTTGGGATTAAGGGATGTAATCTCCTCAATTGAATCTCTTAGCTGATCTTTGCTAATCGATAGGTTGCGCAGCAATTTGTCGTAGTGTTTTTTTGAAAACTCCTCAAAGTAGTCTTCTAGAATAGTTGTTGCCAAGACTATACTTTCTGTTTGTTGTTTCTTTTTTAGTTGTAGGATAAGGCATTCTTGTAAGTTTACAGATCCTACGCCTACGGGGTCTAAATCTTGTATTACTGTTAATATCTCTTTGAGTTTGTCCTCATTCACATCTATATTTTGTTGAAAAAGCAAATCGTCAGATATAGCTTGCAAACTACGGCTCAAATATCCATTCTCATCCAGATTACCTATTATATATTCCGCAATTTTCTGGTCTCCGTCTTCTAATTCTCTAAGCCTAATCTGATCAGTAAGGAAATCATTAAGGCTAGATGATCCAGTGAATGATATTTCCGAGAACCCATGCTCGTTGCTTCGTTCCCACCTGTTCATTTGATATTGCGGAATATCATCTTCCGAAAAATAGTCGCCCATCATCAATTCTTCCTGGCTCATTTCATTATCATTGTCAGACAAGTTCTCGTCGTCAGAAGAAATGCCGTCAGACTCATCTAGGGCAGGGTTGTCTTCTAGCTCTTGTTTTATTTTATCTTCAATTTCAATAGAATTAAGTTCAAAAAGCTTCATCATCTGCATCTGCAGAGGAGATAATCGCAATGTCTGTTTAAGTTCTTGTTGTTGTCTCAGTGCCATTTGATTTTGGATAGCTTTATAAATTTATTCAGTAGCAAAGATAACCAAATACCTTTTTATTAGTATGGTTTTATTATATAAACTATTTTAAATCCATGAAATATAACTTCCAAGATGGTAGTGGATTTCTACTATATTTGACACGAACGATACAAATCTACATGTAGATTCATATTGTATAGGACACAAACAATGAAAATCTACATGTGTATTTCTATTGTATAAGGCAAGAACAATAAAAAACTACAAGTAGATTTGTATTGTATAAGACTAATACAATAGCAATATAGCCTATGATTTAACCATAGACGATTGGTTTTATTACACGTAGGGGGTTTGTTTAAATGTTCTCTATAGGATTGATTGTTTAGGTATGTTAGGGCATATGATAAGTGGTGTTTTTTATTAATAACTATATAGTATGCCACGATAAACCTTAGTGTGTATGGAATAAGTTGTGTGCTCAAACTACCATAATGATATAAGTAGTTCTGATTAACTGAGAATGGGGCTGGATGATATGGATGAATTTCAGAAAATAGA
>CAYFTB010000130.1:4396-6890 GCA_964345875.1 uncultured Proteiniphilum sp. | reverse complement strand
ATAAATGCTTATGGGAAACAGTAAGAAATACCTGTATGGAGCAGCAATACAAGGGATTCAGGGTTTTATTCTTCAATCAGATGAGTTGAGGGATATTGTTGGAGCCAGTGAACTTATCGAAGAGATTAGTACTAATTCTTTTAATAATTTTGGGGGCGTTGAGGAGAAAACCGTAATTAAAGCAGCTGGAAATATAAAATATATCTTCGACACCAAAGAGGAGTGTGAAAAGGCAGTTTTAGAGTTTCCAAAAAAAGTTATGGAAATGGCTCCCGGCATCACTGTGAGTCAGGCAGTGGTTAGTTATGAAAATGATAGTGACTTTAGTGAGGCAGTAGATGCAATTGAAGAAAAACTAAAAGCACAGAGAAACAAGCAGGTAACAACAGAGCCTGTTTATATGTCGATGAGAAGATCAAGACAAACGGGAATGCCGGTGGTTAAAATTAGAAATGGAGTTTATTTAGATGCAGCAACTGAAGCGAAGAGAAAGAAATCAAGAGAGGGTGATGATAGTTCAGTAATCAGCCTAAGTAGAAAATGTTATGGTTTAGAAAAAGGTGATATCTCCCATAATCAAATAGCTTATAACATTAAAGATATTACAGATAGGAATGATTGGATTGCAATTATACATGCTGACGGGAATGGGTTGGGACAGGTAGTTCAGAAAGTTGGAAAGAGTCAAAAGGATTTCAGAGAGTTTTCTAAACTGTTAGATGAGGCGACTAAAGGTGCTGCACAAAAAGCATATAAAGATATATCCGATGAGTATAATCTTGCTGATATTAGAAGTAAAATTATCCCAATCAGACCAGTTGTGTTGGGTGGGGATGATTTTACTGTGATATGTAGGGCTGATTTTGCAATGAAATATACAAAAATATT
The DNA here is from genome assembly GCA_964345875.1 of uncultured Proteiniphilum sp. Taxonomy (GTDB): domain Bacteria; phylum Bacteroidota; class Bacteroidia; order Bacteroidales; family Dysgonomonadaceae; genus Petrimonas. Next base: position 6,002 of record CAYFTB010000130.1, on the reverse strand, counting down.
TTTGGATGAATTTGAAAAACTAACAAATGAAAAATTATCAGGAATCTTCAGTAAGTATGAATTAGGTATGGATAAACTCACAGCCTGTGCAGGTATTGCATACATTAAATCTTCATATCCTTTCCATTATGGTTACGACTTAGCTGAGAGTTTATGTAGCGTGGCAAAAAAAGAAGCAAGAACTAAAGTAAATAAAAAAGGGGTATTAGCACCAAGCTGTATCATGTTTCATAAAGTGCAAGATAGCTTTGTGACAGATTATAAAGATATAGAAGAGCGTGAATTAACAGTTGATAAAGAAGTTTCATTTAAATATGGGCCCTATTATTTAGAAGACAAATATGGTCCAACGATTAAAAACTTGTTGGATAATGTTTCTATACTAGATGGTAAAGAAGGAAATGCAGTGAAATCTCATCTTAGAAATTGGCTAAACGACATCTTAATCAATCAGGAAACTGCAAAACAGCGTAAAGATAGATTGATAAGCAATTTAGCAAATAGTGAAAAACTTAAAGTGTTAGTTGAGAAAGTAACTGCTGGTAAGAAAATCGCGGCTTATGACATTCTTTCATTACACTCAATAATGTATAATCAAACTAAAACGGAGGAGCCACATGATTAATATTAGTTATAAAATAGAATTTTTTGATAATTGGCACACAGGTTCGGGTCTCAGTGCAGGTGCTGGTCTTGATGACTTAGTAATAAAAGATAAGGATAAGTTGCCATTTGTTCCTGGTAAAACAATTAAAGGATTAGTTCGTCAAGCTTTGGAGGATGTTTTAGCTTTCAAAGGAAATTTTGATGATAAAAACATGAAGATTGAAGAAACTTTTGGTCTGCTTAAAGAAGAACCAATTGTAAAAGATGCAGTAACCAAGTCTGATGAGGATGAAATTGAAACGGAAATCAATAGATTAGTTAGAGGCACTGTTTTTTTTACTAATGCTACTCTCTCCGATGAATTATCAAACAAAATCAAAAACTCGGGCTTGCAAAAACATCTATATAGTAGATTAGCTTCAACGGCAATAGGCAAAGATGGAATAGCGAAAGAGCATAGTTTAAGACAGATGGAGGTAACAATACCTTGTGTACTGTATGGTAAAATATATGGAATTGATAACCACCTAAAAGAAGATATGATAGATGCACTAAATTTTATTAAACGATTGGGAGTTAATAGGAATCGTGGATTGGGCAGATGTCAATTTAGTGTAACTAAAATAGAGGAGAATAAATCATGAAAACATTACAGTTTAAAGTAGAGTTGTTGTCTGATATAATTCTAAATCAAAGAGTAGCAAGTAAAGGAAATCAGGAAACCTTGGATTTCATACCTGGCAGCAACTTTTTGGGTATAGTGGCATCAGCCTATAATGACTACGCTAAAGAAGATCAAATAACAGTTTTCCACAGCTCAAAAGTAAGATTTGGGGATGCACATCCCTTGTATAAAGATATCAGAGCATTGCGAACAGCTGCAAGTTTTCATTTTCCTAAGCTTGATTTGGAAAAGAAAGAATGTTATGTGCATCACAAGATAAAGGACTACAGCAATGTTGTTCACAAACAACTAAAGCAATCTAGGACTGATTTTATA
>CAYFTB010000130.1:0-4296 GCA_964345875.1 uncultured Proteiniphilum sp. | reverse complement strand
GCCGAATCAAGATTGATTTTCTTTGATAATGCTGGAAATCCTACATTTACACCTCTTGCTGAGGACTTTGGAATTGAAGGAGGAAAGATAGATTGGTCTAAATCTCAAATTAGAACTTTCGCATATTCTCCCTATAATTACTATCGTTCAAGTTTTGATACAGAAAGAAAAGGTATCGAAAAAGGTAGTGTTATTGTGATTAAAGGAGGGAAGCTTAATAACGTACAGGAGATAGTTGGGTACTATCAAAATGAGGGTTTTGGTAAAGTGATTATTAATCCAGCGTTTTTTGAAAGTGATGAAAGTGCATTGAGTACTTTGAAATTTCATAAAGCTAACAATCCTTTTGAGTCTTATACTCAGGATAATTCAGAGCTGATAGACAACAAGGATAAACAATTATTTCTATTTTTAGAATCTAGAAAGAAAACCGAAAAAGATGAACATAATATATATCAAGAGGTAAATAATTTTGTCCGCAAATATAATAGAGACTTTAAAGATGACACTTTTGCTTCTCAATGGGGTACTATAAGAAGTTTGGCATTACAATATCCATCGAAAGAGGAGTTGCATAGACGACTATTCTCAAATGAGAAAGATGTAAATGGCAATAAGATAGGATATCTTGAGCATGGTATTGCAAAAGACAAGTGGAATGAAAGAGGTAGAAAAGATAGTTTAATTGATTTCTTTAATAAGTTTGATGAAGATGTGATACAGTTTGCTCTTGTAAACTTATCTTCAGAGATGGCTAAAAAATAAAGGAGGGGATAATAATGGAAAGAACAACAAAATATAAATATCTAAATGTAGCTCGTTTTGTAATTGAAACAAGCACACCTATTGCAATAGGAACGGGTGACAAGGACTTTATAACAGACTCTCCTGTATTGAAAGACATTAATGGATTGCCATATATACCAGGCACGTCATTAGCAGGAGTTGTGAGACATGCAATAGGAGAAGAAGATGCTAAATTGTTTTTTGGATATAATGATAGGAGCAACTCCAAAAATAGTATTGGTTCGGAAATCATCTTTACTAATGCAATTATGATTGGTGAAAATGGTGAGGTTTTGGATGGATTACAAGAGGTGGATTTTAAAGGTGAGTTTTATGAACATTTCAAGACCTTACCAATTCGTCAGCACAATAGGATTAATTATAAGGGGGTAGTAGAAAATGCAGGAAAATTTGATGAGCAGATTGTTTATAAAGGAACAAGGTTTTGCTTTGAAATAGAAAAGGTCTCAGACAGTGCTGAAGATGATAATTTTGATAAAGTGATTGCAAAACTATTTTCTAAAGAGTTGAGAATAGGTAGTGGAACACGTAGTGGCTTTGGTGAAATAGAAGTTAAATCATATAAAGTTGCATATCTTGATTTAAATAATGAAGAACATTTAAAAGCATATCTAAATAAAAGCTCAAGTTTAATAGATCAGGATTTCTGGAATACAAATATAGTAAAAGAAGAGACTGAAGAGTATAATAGTCTTTCAGTTGGTGATGACTGGGTTGAGTATAAGCTTATACTTAAGGCTGATGACTTCTTTTTGTTTGGGTCGGGTTTTGGTAATGATGATGCAGATATGACTCCCGTACGCGAGTCAATTATAGAATGGAATGATAATATACCTAGATTTAAGCACAATTATATTCTGTTGCCAGCAACATCAGTTAAAGGGGCTATTTCGCATCGAGTTGCATTTCATTATAATAAACTTACAAAAGTTTTTGCAGATAGTATTTCGGCGGATGATTATTCGAAACATGTGGGTAGTAATAATAAAGCTGTTCGGGCTTTATTTGGGGCAGAAGGTGAAAAAGATAAAAGCAGCACAAAGGATACTGATAACAAACAACAAAGAGGAAATGTGTTGTTTTCAGATTTAATAATTCAACCTGATTCTATTAAAAAGAAGATATTAAATCATGTAGCCATTGATCGTTTCACAGGTGGTGCAATTGATGGTGCACTATTCCAAGAGGAAGTATTGTATGGAGACGAGACTGTTTTCGAAATGAAAATGCTTCTAAACGAAACTTCTTGTAAATCAGATGTGGATTATGAAAATATTATCAAAGCATTCGAGAATACCCTCAAAGATATCACAATCGGCATGTTGCCATTAGGTGGGGGGGTGAATAGAGGACACGGTAGTTTTAATGGAGAACTTTTAATTGAGAAAACACAATGAAGAAAATAGAAAAATCAAATTATACAGGTTATCTCTGGTATAGTGATAAAAAAGAACCAGAGGTGTTTTATATGACCGAATTGGAAAGAGAGTTTGATGACAACACCAACCCATTTGTTATAGAGGGCTGGTTGACTGATGGACATGTTTCACACTATATCAAATATGTAGATGGAAAGCATATAATTAAATCTTTCGATTTAGATGATTTAGAAAATAGATATAGTAGTGAAGAAAAAACTTTTATACCTTCATTCAAGGGATTTAAAGAGATAGTTTTTACTCAATACTGGCATCCCGTGGTGGATGAAAACTGTGAAGGCATGGAAGTATTACAACCTGCGGAATTTGTATTTACTGGATTTAATAGATAGGAGGAAATAGATATGGCAATAAATAAAGATTTTTATAACCCTTATACATTTATACCTTTAGCTGATAAGGTAATTACTTATTTGGAAGAAGAGAAAGAAAAAGTAAATTACTCTCATGATATCCCATTGTCTGATACAGCTTCTTCTGGGTTTATTGAATTTACAATGGAGGCAAAAACTCCTTTTTGTATCAAAACAGACAATGGAAAATCTTCTCAAATTGGAGATAAATATTTTGTTCCAGGTACGTCTATTAAAGGTATGATAAGAAGTGTTTTTGAGATTATTACTTTTTCAAATATAAAAAATGTAATAGCTAACTCAAGATATAGTATGCGTGATATAAGAAGTAGTGATTATAAATTAAAAGCAAATGACAGTAACCATTATAGTGGTTTTTTAGTACAAATAGATCACCAATTATATATTGTTCAATGTTCATCAGACAAATATTCATACGAGGATATAGAAGAGATTGAGGATGTTGATTTAAAAAACATAAGTTCAATCAGTTCTAAATACTCAAAACTCAATGATGATTATATATTTGAAGATAATAATACCTATAGAATGTGGTTTTTTTCAGGATTCATGAATAATAAGAAACATGAATACTTGTTTGATATTCCTGAAGATTTTGCTAATGAGATATTTTACCCAGTAGAAGAAAAAGAGTTAAAAGATTTTAAATTTATTCATGAAAAAGAAAACGAAAATGAAGCTTGGAAGTTTTGGAAGAAAAAACTTAAAAACTATTCATCTAAAAGTGATATAGTAAAAGATATTTATAAAGGTATAGTTCCTTGTTTTTTTAGATTAAAGAAAACAAATAACAAGTATATTGTAAAAGACTTAGGCTTTTCTTTTCTATACAGACAGCCATATGATAAGAGTATCCATGATTGTTTGCCAGAATCATATAAAAGTCTATCTGGTGATAAACTTGATATGACGCAAGCAGTTTTTGGGTTTACTTCTAATCAAAATAGTCTTAAAGGTAGAGTCTCATTCTCAAATGCATTTATAAATAATATAACTATTGGAAATAAACAAACATTTGTAATGGGTAAGCCCAAAGCAACCTATTATCCATTTTATTTAGAGCAAAGAGAGAGTAAGAAGTTGACTACATTTTTTGGCCAAAAAGCACGAATATCAGGATGGAAAAGAAATTTAGTACATACAGAAGCAAAAGCAGGGATATCAATAGGTAGACCAAAAATTGAAACAAATTTTATTCCAATTAAAGAAGGGGCTAAATTTACATGTAAAGTAAGATATCATAATCTCTCTGACTTTGAACTTGGTGCTTTGATATCAGCGATAACCTTTCATAATTCAGATGATTGTTATCATTTACTTGGATATGCAAAGCCGTTTGGTTATGGTAAATTTAAGCTGTTAGATATTAAGATAAACGATAGTTTGAATAAGGCAAAAGAAAATTTACTTGAAGCGTTTGAAAGGTATATTGAAGAAAAGTTTGATAAAAAACAATGGATAGATACGTTTAATAGTTTAAGATATGTTGCAAAAGGGGAATATCCTGGAACTAAAGAAATAAGATATCCTACTTTAAATAATAAAGAATTTGCAGAAATAAAGAATTTAAAATTAAATTTGGAAGATTTCTCTCCATTGTCATAATTGTTAAACCCTAACTCCCCTATGCACAACTACATCACCCATCTCCTTGCCGACTTGGAGCAGGCAGCTTC
>CAYFTB010000129.1:0-6927 GCA_964345875.1 uncultured Proteiniphilum sp. | reverse complement strand
TAGATATTACAACCGCAGAATAATTAAAGCGTTTGTAGCTTAAAGTTTCTCCATAAAACTTTAATACCACCACCATCGTGAATCTGCAAAGCTATGCGTCCTTGACCTTTACCAATCTTTTCATCAGTAAGATTAATCATAGGCTCTCCATTTAACCAAGTCTGAATATTATCATTTTCTAGTTTGATACGTAATGTATTCCATTCACCTTCTTTCAAATGTTCTTCTTGTTCTTTAGTAATCTGTGCAATCCACCCTCTGCCATATGATTCATATATTCCTCCAGTGCCATGACCTTTTGGAGCAACCTCAACCTGCCATCCATTAACAAGAGCTACAGGCTCGATAAATGAACGAATGAAAACCCCAGAGTTACCATCAGCCTCTTGCTTAAATTCAACGGAGAAATCAAAGTTGTCATAATAGTCACGAGTTGCAAAATAACCATATTCTTTATCCGGACCACTTTCGCATATTAGCATGCCATCTTCAACGTACCATTTTTCTGTTCCATAAATATCCCAACCTTTCAAGTCCTTTCCATTAAACAAATCAACAGATTTTGTTTTACGTGGAAGTTCTTTGATTTTAATATTTCTAAACCAAGCTGCAGAGCCATGGTCTTGCAAACAAATATTACCTTTCTTTGCCAATCCATATTCTGGTGCGTTCTCCCACTTACCACTATTTTTACGAGCATACCAGTCATCTGTCCATGCTTCAAATTCAACAACCTTCTCGCCATTCAACCAATGTTCTACATGACCATTATCAAAAACTATTTTCGAAGTATTCCATTGTCCTGCGGGTTTTAATTTAAACTTTGCAGGATCAGTAGTATACATAGCATAGTCTGCTGCGGTCTTCTGCCACTCCTCAAGTGGTTCTGGAAAATTATCTTGATCTATTAACTGATATTCAGGACCAGTTACATAAGGGACTGCAAATTTAGGATTTTCAACAACATGATATAAAACACCACTATTGCCACCATCAGCAATTCTCCAATCCCACACAAGCTCGAAGTTTTCATATAGTTTTTCAGTAACTATATATCCGTGCTCATCAGCTCCCTCGCCCTTTGCCTGAATAAGACCATTATCAACAAACCATGGAGCAGTTAGAGCATCACCATTATAATCACGCCAACCATCAAGTGAAGTTCCATCAAATAACAGTTCCCAACCATCAGCCTTTTCGGCCTCAGTCAATACATTATGTTTTCCTGACTGATCACAAGAAGTAAATAAAGTTGTCATAAGAAATGTAGTACACAATAAATAATTTTTCAATTTCATTTTTCTATAGATTTATAATTAAGTAAAATTTTCACGTGTATATATTTTAAGCTAGACTCCAAGAGTTAATGCTCATCTAATTTCCAATGTTTGAACCTTTACCCATTAGCAGTGCATCATACAAAGAAGATGAATTTATAATTCGAAATCCCTCCTTAAATATGTCATTAATATCATTAATAACAACAAAGTAAGCTGACTGATCATATAAGTCTCTTGCTATTAATGCCTTTAGCTGAACCGAAATCAGTGATTTAGATTTCCCGAACTGTTCTTCATCCCATTTCAAATTCTCCTCCTCGGCCATAGACTTAATCTTTGCTATAGTTGATTCAGATATTTCATAACCTGTTTTAAACTTATTAATATCTCCATATTTATCAAGCAGAGAATCTCTTTTACCATCAACTTCTGAAATCGCTAGTTTGCTCATTATTCCCTTAGCTATAAGATTACGATGTAAATCTGTAATTGCAGTTGTATCAATTGGAACAAAATAATCAGGCATAATGCCACCACCACCATATACAGTTCTCTTATTAACAAGAGTTTGATATTTCAATGAGTCTGGAAATGATATACTATCAACATGTTGGTATTCACCATGCTCGAATCGGTCTAGCAAGTCCTTCTCATATTTACTAATATTTCCCTGTTCATAAGGCTTTTGAATACTTCTTCCTGTTGGGGTATAATATCTGGCAACTGTCAGTCTCATCATGCTTCCATCTAGTAAAGGGACTTGCCGCTGAACCAGCCCTTTCCCGAAAGTACGTCGTCCAACAATTACGCCCCTATCCCAGTCTTGAACAGCACCTGCTACAATTTCACTCGCAGAGGCAGAGAACTCATCAACTAATATTACTAAACTACCCTTTTCGAATTGACCAGTACTAGTAGCTTCAAGATCCATTCTCGGTTGTTTTTTACCTTGCGTGTAAACTACTAGTTTTTTATTTTCTAAAAACTCATCGACAATCTCAGAAGCAACTGGCAATATTCCACCACCATTTCCCGTAAGATCAAAGATTAACTTTGTCATTCCTCGTGATCTCAAATCTTTCTCAGCTGTAGCAAACTCCTTATATGAGGTACTACCAAAACGACTAAGTTTAATGTATCCCACCTCATCATTTATCATATATGCAGCATCAATACTATGAAGAGGTATTTTATCTCTGATTATCTTAAAATTAAGCAAACCATCCGCTCCATTTCTCAAAACCTTAACATTAACTGATGTACCCTTAGGTCCTTTAAGCATCTTAATCACATCTTGGTTTGCTAACTTAACGCCAGCAATAAGGGAGTCGTTGACATAAATTACCCTATCACCTGGTAGTATGCCAACCTTTTGTGATGGTCCTCCAGCAATAACCTCCACCACATATAAGGTATCTGTCAACATATTAAATGAAACACCAATCCCTTCAAAGTTACCCTGCATTGTTTCATTCATGGCCTCAACTTCATCTTTATCAAGATATGAAGAATGAGGATCAAGCTCTGATAACATTGCCTTTATTGCAGACTCGCTTAGCTTTGCTCTATCAACATCATCAACATACAAGTTGTCAATCAATTGCATTGCCCTTGTCACCTTCAATGCATCCGGATTGAGCCTGTTTTGCGATATGCTCTTAAAAGAGAACAAAGCAACAAGAACAACAGACAATATTATTTTTATATTTTTCATCATTACACATTTATACACTCACCTACAACTCCATCCCTTCAGGTAGAAACCTACTAACATCGTAATTAAACTTCAATAATTCTCTTACGTTGGACGAACTAATTGAGGCAAGCTCGGGATTAGTAAATAAAACAATTGTTTCAATCCCTGATATTTCTCTATTTATATCTGCAATAGACTTCTCATACTCAAAGTCTACAACGCTCCTGATACCACGAAGGATAAATTTAGAGCCACAATTCTTTGCATAATCTACTGTTAAAGACCTATAGCTATCAACTCTGACTCTTGGATTATTAGCATAAAAAGCACGTATAGAATTCAGTCTCTGCTCAACAGTAAAGTATGACTGCTTAGCATCATTCACACCTATAGCTATTATAATTTCATCGACTATCTCCAGCCCTCGCTTCACTATTGACTCATGTCCAATAGTGAACGGATCAAACGTGCCAGGAAATATTGCTATACGACTCATAGTGAAATTATATGTAGGTGTCGAATTAGAATTGCTATCATCTAGCATTTATTTCAAGTTTTAGTAAGACAAAAAGACCATTCGCACTACACTACTGAACTTACAGTAAACAATGTTATGCGACATCCTCATCTTCTACAACCAAATTGTCAATAATAAAGTTCTGCCTATCAGGTGTATTTCTACCCATATAAAACTCTAGAAGATCCTTTATAAGGTCTTCTTTACGCATTGTAACTTTATCAAGTCGCATATCCTCGCCTATAAAGTTTTTAAATTCATCTGGCGAAATTTCACCAAGTCCTTTAAAACGAGTTATTTCTGGATTTGGTCCCAATTCATCAATAGCTTGCAGACGCTCCTCTTCGGTATAGCAATACTTTGTTTTCTTTTTGTTCCTCACTCTAAATAGAGGAGTCTGAAGTATATACACATGACCCTTCTTTACCAAATCGGGAAAGAACTGTAAAAAGAAAGTAAGTAACAACAGCCTGATGTGCATACCATCTGTATCAGCATCGGTGGCAATAATTACTTTATTATATCTTAGTCCATCCATCCCCTCTTCAATGTTAAGGGCGGCTTGAAGCAAATTAAACTCTTCGTTTTCATAAACTATCTTTTTTGTAAGACCAAACGAATTTAATGGTTTGCCTCGCAAGCTAAATACAGCTTGAAGATTAGGATTTCTACTTTTTGTTATAGAACCACTAGCTGAATCACCTTCAGTTATAAATATACTTGTTTCTTCAAGATTATTACCCTTATTGTCATTATAATGAATGCGGCAATCACGAAGTTTTTTATTGTGAAGATTTGCCTTCTTAGCTCTCTCGCGTGCAAGTTTGGTAACTCCGGCAATAGCTTTTCTTTCCTTTTCAGAATCAAGAATTTTCTTTTGAAGAATCTCTGCTGTAGCCAAATGCTTATGTAAGAAGTTGTCAAGCTCTTTCTTTAAGAAATCATTTACATATTTATTAATAGAAACGCCCTCAGGTGACATATCTCTTGAACCAAGCTTAGTTTTGGTTTGCGATTCGAAAACTGGTTCTTCAATTTTCACGCTTATAGCAGCGACCATACCATTTCGGATATCTGAAAACTCAAAACTTTTAGCAAAGTATTCTCTTATGACACGTGCTACAGCTTCTCTAAAAGCTGATAGGTGAGTACCTCCTTGTGTGGTGTGCTGACCATTAACAAACGAATAATATTCCTCTCCATATTGATTAGAGTGCGTAATTGCAACCTCTATATCATCACCATGAAGATGTATTATGGGGTATAAGATCTCGGTTGTAAGATTCTCGTTAAGTAAATCTTCCAAGCCATTTTTAGAGAAATACGCTTTACCATTATATGTAATGGTAAGGCCTGTATTTAGAAACACATAGTTCTTAAGTAATGGTTCTATGAATTCATCTCGATAAATGTAATCACCAAAGATCTCTTTGTCGGGAGTAAATAATACAGAAGTTCCATTCTTCTCAGAACTTTTTGTTTGAGGTGCATCTTCTATGACATATCCTTTTTCATATATCACTCTTTTAGACTCACCCTCTCTATAGCTCGCAATAATAAAATCGGACGACAACGCATTTACAGCTTTTATACCAACTCCGTTTAGACCAACAGATTTTTTAAATGCCTTAGAGTCATACTTTGCACCTGTATTCATTTTTGACGACACATCCAACACCTTGCCAAGTGGAACACCTCGCCCATAATCTCTAATTCTTACTACACCGTCTTCTATGTCAACGTCAATATTCTTGCCAAAACCCATTCTGTACTCATCTATTGAGTTATCAAGAACTTCTTTTAGAAGCACATATACTCCATCATCAGACGAAGTTCCATCACCTAGCTTTCCAATATACATTCCAGGACGGCGACGAATATGTTCTCGCCACTCTAGTGTTACTATATTATCTTCGCTATAATTCGATAATGCTTGCTCTCTTTCTATGTCAGTCACGTTATATTTATTCTCCTATTCTAAAATTTCTAATATTGTTGTTATTATAAGCTCTTAATGTAAACTCTGCGTCTTTTATGCTGCTTTGTTTCTAATCCATCCCACATAGTTTGAACTTTTGAGTTTATCTCAAGTTCGGGATTACTCTCGGCATATTCAAAACCTAGCTTAATCGCTTCGGGTATAAATTGATTAAAGATAAGTGCATTCACGCCTTTGCCCTGATATTCAGGGTCAACACCAATCAGCATCAAGTCTAGCACTTTGGTGTTTATTCCTTTTAATGCTCTGTAAAGATGATACCAACCAGTAGGGAGAAACTTTCCTCCAGACTTTTGTAATGCTTTTGACATGCTTGGCAAACCAATACCAACACCTACCAACTTATTATCTTCCGCTCTCAATACCAACGAAAGAAAGTTGAGTCGTAACATCGGAATATACATATTCACATAGTAATCAATTTGAGCTTTGGATAATGGAACAAAACCATACAAATCTTTATACGACCTATTAAAAAGCTCAAATATTTCGTGTGCATAAGGATAAACATCATCTTTGCTATTAAGCTTTAAGACGTTTAGTTTAAATCGCTTTCTAACAATTTCTGCAACTCTTTCATATCTGTCGGGAACTGCTTTTGGAATTTTGATAAGATATTCCATCCAGTCCTGATCTTTCATGTATCCCAATCGCTCAACATGCTCCACATAATATGGATAATTATATATAGCAGCCATAGTACCAACTTGATCATACCCTTCAATCAGCATACCCTCGTTATCAAAGTCGGTAAAACCCAATGGACCATGAATTTTCTCCATTCCTCTATATTTAGCCCAATTTTCTGCAGCTTGAAAAAGAGTATCTACCACCTCTTTATCATCAACAAAATCAACAAATCCAAATCTAGCATATTTTTGATTCCATACATTATTGGACTTATGGTTTATTATAGCTGTTATTCTACCAACAATTTCACCATCTCTGTAGGCAAGGAAATTTGCTGATTCACAATGTTCAAAAGCAGGATTCTTGTCTCGACTCAACGTTGCAGTCTCATCATAAACTAACGGAGGAACGTAAAACTCGTTATCTTTATATAAATCAATACTAAACTGAACAAACTTGCTCAGCGTGTCCCTATCTCTGACTTCTTTGATTTCTACAGCCATATTCTTTTCTATTTTCAAGTTTATCGAATAATATCTATTGGGTTGATTTTTTAATCAACAACGGACAAAGATAATGAATTTTAGAAAATGTAATGAATTTCATATGGTGAAAACACCTTTTTAACGCATATCAAAAGTCAAAAGATGTATCAATAATGTCATATTAGGATATTTCTAAAACCAAATACTAAGTATAGCCAGTGCCAACAGCACTATTATTGTAAAAGTATAACTTCACATGATAGGAGTTTAAATAAAACATCCTCTACTTCATCCCAAAACAAATCCCAAAACAATAAATA
>CAYFTB010000128.1:0-6998 GCA_964345875.1 uncultured Proteiniphilum sp. | reverse complement strand
TTTAGTTTGATAGATTAAAAATAGCACCTTTAATAAAAAGGAAAATACATAATTTTATTCAGAATAGAAAGAGGACTTCGCTATGATTATTAAAAATTTATGCTTATAAATGAATTATTGAGAGAGAGGTTAATCAGTATATTATCCAAAACTAAAAAACCACCTGTAGATTACTCTACAAGTGGTTTTGATCTTCTGCGTCGGGGTGGCGGGATTCGAACTCGCGACCCCCTGGTCCCAAACCAGGTACACTAACCGGACTGTGCTACACCCCGCAGTTGCTATCATTTCTGATTTGCGATTGCAAAGGTAGGGTAATTTTTAATAACACCAAAACATTTTGTAATTATTTTGCATGCAAAATGATTGTTTTTGTTGTTTTATCCTTTTTGAATGTCCTGGGGTTATGCTATTATTTTAAATTTCGGATGATTCAACCAGTATTGCTCCCTTTTTATAAAGCTCGTCTAAGGTTTTTTTTCCATCATTAGGCTTAAGATTTACTGCTGCAATGGCATCTGTGATAACAGCAGTGTGTATTCCTAGCTTCAGAGCATCCAATGCTGAAGCACGCACACAATAGTCTGTAGCTAATCCACATATGTATAAACTACTAATATTTTGCTCTTTAATATATTCAATAAGTGAAGCATTAGTTGCTTCGAATGCTGAGTATCCATCATCTTTATTTTCTGTACCCTTCAAAAGTTTCAGATCAATTTTGTCAGTATTCAAATCTGGGTGGAAATTAGCCCCATTAAGATTTGAAACACAATGAGCAGGCCATTTTTCAAAGTGAACCGTATCAACAGGATGCCAATCTTGAGTGGAAATCACCACATCAAACTTGTCAATAATACCATTTATTACAGGTATAATTTTATCTCCATCTTTCACTGCTAGTGTGCCACCAGGACAAAAATCATTTTGAACATCAACAATCAGTAGTGCTTTTTTCATTTCAATGTGTAGTATTTTATTTTCTAATTTATATCATTAATCATGTGCTATATAGATAGTTTATGCTCTTACAGCTCTTTAAATTCATCATTTATAACTCTTTGTTCTGCTTTTTGTTCATTATTTGATGTATTTTTGCCAAAACAAAAGGTCTCAATATTTGTTTATAGGCCGAGAGACAAAGTACTCATTAAAATATATTGAACAAATCGAAGTGATCGATTAATTTTTTAAAAAACTATGCAAGAACTTGATCAAGATCAAATTTTAGAGGAATTAACAACACAGGAATATAAATATGGATTTCACACCGATGTAGAAACTTTTACAATTGAAAAAGGTTTGAATGAGGATGTGGTTCGTTTGATATCAAAGAAAAAAGATGAACCTGAATGGTTGCTAGAATTTCGTTTGAAAGCTTTTCGTTATTGGAAATCAATGAAAATGCCAGATTGGGCTAAGCTTAATTTGCCAGAGATTGACTTTCAAAACATAATATACTATGCCGACCCAACCAATCGTAAGAAGCCCAAAAGCCTTGATGAGATTGATCCAGAGCTATTGAAGACATTCGAAAAGCTTGGAATTCCACTTAATGAGCAAAAAATGCTAACAGGGGTAGCGGTAGATGCGGTGATGGATAGTGTTTCTATTAAAACTACTTATAAAGAGACACTTGCTGAAAAAGGGATTATTTTTTGCTCATTTAGTGAAGCAGTTAAAAATCATCCCGACTTAGTGCAAAAATATCTTGGAACTGTTGTGCCATATCGCGATAATTTTTATGCAGCACTCAATTCTGCTGTGTTTAGCGACGGGTCGTTTGTGTATATTCCAAAAGGAGTGAGGTGTCCGATGGAACTTTCAACATATTTCCGTATAAATACTGCAAACACTGGGCAGTTTGAACGTACATTGATTGTTGCTGATGATGATTCCTATGTTAGCTATTTAGAGGGTTGTACGGCTCCTATGCGAGATGAAAACCAGCTTCATGCTGCAATTGTAGAGATAATAGCGCTTGAAAACTCTGAGATTAAATATTCTACCGTTCAAAATTGGTATCCTGGAGATAAAGATGGCAACGGTGGTGTTCTTAACTTTGTTACAAAGCGAGGCCTTTGCAAAGGAGATAACTCAAAGATATCATGGACTCAGGTTGAAACTGGTTCAGCCATTACTTGGAAATACCCATCATGCATATTAGCAGGTGATAATTCTGTTGGAGAGTTTTATTCTGTGGCAGTAACCAATAATCACCAGCAGGCTGACACCGGAACCAAGATGACACATATTGGCAAAAATACACGTAGCCGTATAGTTTCAAAAGGAATTTCAGCAGGAAGTAGCCACAATACTTATCGTGGATTGGTTAAGATTGGTAAGAATGCAACAAATGCACGAAATCACTCACAATGTGATAGCTTATTGTTAACAGACCATTGTGGGGCTCATACTTTTCCTTACACTGATATTGCCAACACAACGGCAGTATTGGAACACGAAGCAACGACATCAAAGATTAGTGAAGATCAGATTTTCTATTGTAATCAGCGTGGATTAGGAGAAGAGGAGGCTATTGGCCTTATCGTTAATGGATATGTGAAAGAGGTTGTAAACAAACTTCCAATGGAATTTGCTGTTGAAGCACAAAAACTTCTTCAAATTAGCCTTGAGGGTAGTGTAGGATAAGAAATACTATTATTTATACGAAAGCGATAATCCATTTGGGTTATCGCTTTTTTTGTCCCTAAATCAAAATAATTAATTCCTAGAGCCAGGCTTATTAATACTGATATAAGTCAAATTACGAATGGAGATGTAGTCAATTATTTCGTGTTACTCATATAATCAATGTTTGACACTTTTATTGGTTGCATATTATGATAGCTAAACTTGCTGCTATATTCCTATTGTTCACATCACGAACAATAGAAATCTACATGTCAATTTCTATTGTATTACTCACGAACGATGAAAATCCACATGTGGATTTATACTGTATAAGAGACGAACGATAGAAATCCACATGTATAATTGTACTGTATAACACAAATACAATACAATTATAGCCTAAGATTTAATCATCACCACTTGTCTTAATTTCTTTCTGAGTGTTATTATACTCGCGAAAATTTGGACTTATTGTTTCCTAATGTTCTTTTTAATCATGCCGATTCGGATTTATTATTAGGGGTTTTAGAGAGTAAAATTTATTCCCATAGTTATAACCAAATTTTATATATTGAGATTGTAAGTGTAAGTATTATTAAAAAAACTTTCTTAAAGTAGCAATAATATAAATTTATAATACCTATCTTTGTGGTTATAAGTTTTGGTGTTATTCATTTCACAATTCTCCGAAATGAATAATGAAAAGGGAATCAGGTGTAAATCCTGAACAGACCCGCTGCTGTAAGCTCCGCCAAAATCTTTGTGCAAAAAGTACTCAAAAAAATCCACTGTCTCGGAAGAGGTGGGAAGGAGGCACAAAGAGGAGTAAGTCAGAAGACCTGCCAAGATACAATTGTTTAATAGCTTTCGGGGACTGAAGCTTGAAGACGGCAGGTAATTTTGCAGGACATATATTTAAAAAAACTACACTTCTATTTCATATAGAAATATCCTAATCACAATTACGTAAGCAACTTCATCGATACTTTAATTAAAAGTTTTCTTTTCCCGATATGCCCACTTTATAACGGGAATGATAAGAAAAATGACATTACTGTTGGCTACAGCACTATGTGTTTGTGGTGTACAGTTCCTTTGTGCTCAAAACAAGTTAGATACTATTCAGGAGTTGCCTGACTTTGTGGTTTCTGCCAAAAGCTTTAGAGAGGTGATACCTGTGCAAAAGCTAAGTGGCAAGGAACTGAAATCGCTCAATAGCTTTTCGGTAGCTGATGCTATACGATATTTTTCGGGTGTGCAACTTAAGGATTATGGTGGTATTGGTGGCGTTAAAACTATCAATATACGAAGTATGGGTTCGCATCATGTTGGTATATTTTATGATGGAATTCAACTGGGCAATGCACAAAATGGTCAGATAGATCTTGGTAAATATTCATTGGACAATATTGATGAGATATCAATATACAATGGTCAAAAAAGCGATATATTTCAGCCTGCTAAAGATTTTAGCACGTCTGGATCTGTATATATTCGCTCTCGTACTCCACGATTTGAGTATGGGAAAAAGCGTAACCTTAAAGCAGTAGTAAAAACAGGATCGTTCGATTTTGTTAATCCCTCATTACTATACGAGTATAAGATAAATGATGATATAAGTACATCTTTTAATGCAGAGTATATAAAATCGTCTGGAAAGTATAAGTATCAATATAAGCGAGTGATGCCAGGTACTGGTGAGGTGATGTATGACACCACAGCAGTGAGAGAGAATGGAGATATAGAGTCTATTAGACTAGAGGCTGGAGTATTTGGTTTGTTAATTCAAGGACATTGGAAACTGAAAACATATTATTATGATTCGGAACGAGGAATACCAGGTGCTATTGTAAACAACCGATGGATGAATCCACAACGCCAATGGGATAGGAGTTTCTTTGCACAAGGGTCATTACAAAAAAGCATAACTAACAATTATCAAATATTGGTGAATGCGAAGTATGCTAACGATTATATGAGATACCTAAATCCTGATACAACACTCATGTTTATTGACAATTCGTTTCGACAAGATGAAGCATATTTGTCTATTGCAAATCAGTATGAAATATTGAAAAATTGGAGTACTTCATTGTCCGCCGACTTTCAGTACAACACGCTTTCATCTAATATGGCTGGGTTTTCATTTCCCGAGAGATTTACATCAATGGTTTCATTGGCATCTGCATTAGATTTAGGCAAAGTGAAGATGCAAGGTAGCTTGCTAGCAACTTTTGTGAATGACAAAATAAGAGTAGATAAGTCTAATCCAAATAATAAAACTAAGGCAGCGGATATTAAAAGTGAATTAACGCCAGCTTTATTCTTTTCTTATTCTCCATCATATAGTAGCCCAATAAGTTTACGAGCATTCTATAAAAGAATATTTAGGATGCCTACATTCAATGATTTGTATTATACCGACGTGGGTAATAGCAACTTGAAGCCAGAATTTACTAATCAATACAACTTAGGTGCACAGTACTTAAAGCATGATTTGAGTAATTGGCTAAAGCGATTAGAGATTCAAGGTGATGTCTATTATAATAAAATTGATAATAAGATAGTAGCTGTGCCAAAGGGTAGCGGACAGTATAGATGGATGATGATGAATTTGGGTCTTGTGGAGATAAAAGGTTTAGATTTATCTACTGGAGCAATTTTTAACTTGACCGACAATCTGTTGATGAATACAAGGCTAACATATACATACCAAAAGGCACAAGATTTCACAAAACGCAAAGGAGGTACTTTGCATCAATCTACTTATGGTGGACAAATACCTTATATTCCTTGGCATAGTGGTTCGGCTATTCTTGGGCTAAGCTACAAAGGTTGGGGTTTGAATTATAGCTTTATATATGTAGGCGAAAGGTATCACAATTCGGCTAACATTACTGAAAACTATGAACAACCATGGTACACAAGTGATATGTCGCTTATCAAGGATTTTAAACTGCGTGGCTATAATCTTCGATTGAGTGCTGAGGTGAATAACCTTTTAAGTCAGGACTATGAGGTGGTTCTCAACTATCCTATGCCTAAGCGTAACTACAAGTTTTCGATTACAGTAGAAATATAAATAAGATATGACACATAAAGAATTAAAGATTAAAAATTGGTTTATTGCCGCCATGCTATTTCTAGCATTGATAGTTACTCATTCTTGTAGGGATGATATTGAAATTATAGGCTCTGAAGAAATTGAAGTAGAAAAACCTCAAGAAATTATTGGTTACAAAGGCTTTTATCTACTAAATGAAGGAAACATGGGTATGAATAAATCTACACTCGACTTCTTCGATTTTGAAACAGGCAAATACATAAGGAACATTTATGCAGAACGAAATCCCGAAGTACCAAAAGAAATGGGCGATGTGGGAAATGATTTAGCTATTTATGGAAGCAAGCTATATGCCGTAATAAATGTATCTAATAAGGTGGAGGTTATGGATGCAGAGACTACAAAGAGAATAGGACAAGTGGAGATTCCAAATTGTAGATTTATAAAGTTTCATGATAAGTATGCATATGTAACTTCTTATGCAGGGCCAGTAGAAATTAATCCCGATTATCAGCAAAAAGGTTTTGTAGCCAAAGTAGATACTGCAACTCTTGAGGTTGTTGATCGCTGTATAGTAGGCTTTCAGCCCGATGAGCTTGAAATAGTGGATGGCAAAATATATGTTGCCAATTCGGGTGGTTATATGGGTGTTGGAAATTCAGAAGGATATGAACGCACAGTTTCGGTTATTGATATTGAGTCTTTTGAAGAAATGAAGCGAATAGATGTTGCTATCAATCTTGAAATGATACGAGCCGATAGTCAAGGCAATCTATGGGTTAGTTCGAGGGGAGATTATTATAATGAGCCTTCGAAACTATTTATTATAGATACTGATAAAGACAAAGTAACCGACACAATTTCTGTAGCTGCAAGTTCTATGTGGATGGATGGTAACTCTCTTTACGTAATTAGTAGCTCATTTAGTTATATTACTATGGGTTGGGTTAAAAACTTCTCCATTATTGATACCAAGTCACGCAAAGTAATTGTAGAAAACTTTATTACCGACGGAACAGATGATGATATGGAAATGCCTTATGGTATAATGGTTCATCCTGAAACAAAGGATATTTATGTTACTGATGCAGGAAACTATGTTACCCCTGGTGTGCTTTACTGTTTTGATAAGAATGGAAAAAAGAAATGGGATGTGCGAACAGGAGATATCCCTGCTCATTTTGCTCTGATGCCAATATATGGATATAAATAGAAATCACTTAATTAATGAATATAAAACTATTAAATTTATGAAACAAAAATCATTTTTACTAACGTTATTGCTTTTTGCATTGCTATT
>CAYFTB010000127.1:0-7182 GCA_964345875.1 uncultured Proteiniphilum sp. | reverse complement strand
GAAAAAAGATGTTAAGTCCAGGTAAGGTTATAAATTGATATTTTTATATTAATTAGCACACAAAATATACTCGCAAGTGTAGAAATATTCGACATTTCTCAAAAAACACTCACACATCTTTAGATGTTTTAAATGAAAAATGTATCTTTGTCTTGATTTAAAAAATTATAGTTATGAAAGATTTATTAGACAACATCAAGGAACAAATTTCAGAATTTGAAAAAAATGCTCAATTGCAAGTAGAAGTTAATAACAAAGCAGCAGGTGGTCGTGCTCGCAAAGCTTCATTAGCATTAGAAAAACTATTAAAAGAATTTCGCAAAGTTTCAATCGAAACATCGAAATAATAGTAGCAAATCATTACGATTAAAAAGGGCAAACAAACACAATATATGTTTATTTGCCCTTTACTTTTTCCAAGCAATAAAAGAATAAGTTATAACCTTTCAAACATTTTTTCTGATGGTCGCCTTATTTTCTCATATTTCACAGTTCTGTCATCATCCTCATTTCTGAAACCCAATGTCAGCATTACAACAGCCTCTTCCCTATCTATATCCAAGCCTAACACTTCATTTAGAGGGGCAGATTTAAATCCTTCAATAGGTGTAGAGTCAACGCCTAAACTAGCAGCAGCAAAAGTAGCATATCCCAAAGCAATGTATGCCTGACGTATAGACCAGCTAAATTTATTAATTTCAGGATTATCCTGAACTGCTTGAATCTTTGATCTAAATTTCATCACTTCTTCTTCAGTTGCACCTCTTGCCTTTATCAACTCTTCAACATATCCATCCACTAAGTCATTATCAATTTTCTTTCTAGCTCTAAAGACAAGCAGATGAGAGCATTGCTTCAATACGATTTGAGGGCAAGCTTTATCATATATTTCAGATATGATATCCTTATTTTCGACAACAGTAACACCAAATGGCTGCAAGCCATATGCAGTTGGTGCTAATCTTATTGATTCAAGTATTAATTCTAGCTTTTCATTTGATATGCTTTCACCCGTCATTCGTTTTGTAGCATATCTCCAATTAAGTATATCTCTTATTTTCATTTCTTTTTTAAATCATATTACAATAAAAAGATTCTCAGTAATAAATTAAAATGACATTCAATTTAAGATTATAGCACTCTATAAATCACGCATTATAAAATTAATACCAGGACATTAGTATCTATTGCCCTATTCCCATATATTCAAAACCCAATTTATTCAGATCCTCTTTATTATATATATTTCTTCCATCTATCACAAGATGAGTTTTCATTATTTTGTTTAGAACTTCCCAGTTAGGTAACCGGAATTCTTTCCATTCTGTAGGTACAATAATAGTATCACAATTATTTGCAGCATCGTAGATATCTTTTGCATAATAAATTTTCTCTCCAAATAATTCTTTAGCATCACCCATAGCAGCAGGATCATATGCCCTTACTTTAACTCCTGAATCCAGCAAATTATTTATTAGATCTACTGAAGGAGCATCTCTCATATCATCAGTACCAGGCTTAAATGACAATCCCAAAACAGCAACTGTCTTATCATTTATGTCTCCTTCAAAATAGTCATAGAACTTTTGAAATAGTATTTTCTTTTGATTGTTGTTTACTAATTCTACAGCTTTCAAAACATTCATCTGATAACCCACCTTTTCTGCAACTTTAATTATTGCTTTTACATCTTTAGGAAAGCAGCTACCCCCATACCCACAACCTGGATAAAGAAAGTTCTTCCCAATTCTTGAATCACTGCCAATACCACGACGCACCATATTAACATCAGCTCCAGTTAGCTCACATAGGTTGGCAATATCATTCATAAAACTAATCCTAGTGGCAAGCATAGCATTTGATGCATATTTAGTCATTTCAGATGAAAGGATATCCATGAATATTACTCTGAAATTATTTAACAGAAAGGGACGATATAGTTTAGTCATTATACCCTGTGCATGCTCACTCTCCACACCAACCACAACACGATCGGGACTCATGAAGTCTTCTATTGCAGCTCCTTCTTTCAAAAATTCAGGATTTGAAGCGATATCAAAATCTAAATTTTCAATACCTCTTGCCAGTAGTTTACGCTCAATTTTATCCTTAATTTTGTATGTAGTACCAATAGGAACCGTACTTTTGGTAACTATAAGCATTGATTTGGTTATGTTGCTAGCTATTGTATCAGTAACATCCCAAACATAACTAAGGTCTGCATCACCATCGTGATCTGAAGGAGTTCCAACAGCAATAAAAACTACATCCATCTCGTTTAATACAGAAGGAAGATTTGTAGTGAAATGTAATCTATTGGCATTATAGTTTCGAGTAACAATATCTTTCAATCCTGGCTCATAGATAGGAATAATTCCCTTCTTTAAACCCTCTATTTTTATCTCATCAATGTCAACACATGTCACATCAACACCCATCTCAGCAAAGCAGGCACCTGAAACCAAACCGACATAACCAGTTCCAACAACTGCAATTCTCATATCTTGGCAAGTTTTTTATTTAGATTATTAATTGGATAAAAGACTGTCATAATTGATATAATACTTACAATAACAAACACAACAACTATATCCCACACCCTAACTATAACAGGATAAGAATCTACAATATAAGCTCCTGGGACATCACTCAGACGAATGAAACCAAAGTACTGTTGTAGCAGACATAAAACCAAACCTACAACTATACCAGAGATTACACCAAAGAATGAAATTAGCCATCCTTCGAATAAGAAAATATTAGAAATAATCCTATTATCAGCCCCCATATTTCTCAAGCTTTTTATATCATCCTCTTTTTCTACTATTAACATAGACAATGAGCCAACCACATTAAAAACAGCGATAAGGAGAATAAAAGCAAGAATAAGAAATGTCACCCATTTCTCAATTTGTAACATCCTATATGATTGTATTTGCTGTTCGTATCTATCCTCAACAAGGTAATCGTCTCCAATAACAGATAGTATTTCACGCTTCACTTTTTTTACCTTAGCATTACTTTCCAGCTTTATATCAAGTGCAGTAACAATACTCTTGTCATAATCAAACATATCTCTAGCAAGATCTATTGGCACAATAGCGACCTGTTCATCAATTTCAGGTTGATTTATAGTAAAAGTCCCACCTATCATTACATTAACCTTGCTAAATGAAGCTCCAGGATTTGATAAGTTTACATTGACATTTCGTTTTGGAGCATAGATTTCAATTGGGTTGATTCCCCCAGCACGAGCACCTAATGACATAGCGAGTCCAGCACCAAGCACAGTGTAATCAACAGCATCTTCATGCAATTTAAAACGTCCGTCAATAATAAGCTTGTCCATATCTGACATTAATTTGAACTCATCTGAAACCCCCTTAATCAAAACGGGTGATTGATTATCCTCAAATTTATAAAGAGCATTTTCCTCCAGAGATTCGGAAATCATCATAATAGATGGATTACTCAAAGCCTTGTTAAAAACATCACTATCATAGCTGAAAACTTTACCCGCCTTCGCAGTTATCTTCAGATCGGGATCAAAAGAATTGAACAAGTCTTCAACAATCCCACCAAAACCATTAAATACAGACAAGACACATACCATCGCCATAGTGGCTATTGATATGCCACAAACAGAAATAATAGAGATTATATTAATGGCATTATGCGATTTTTTAGAAAACAGATATCGCTTTGCTATGAAGTATGATAGATTCAAGATGCGTTACTTCTTTAACAAGTTGTCAATATTTTCAATATAATCAAGTGAGTCATCTAGGTGGAATTGCAAATCGGGAACTACTCTCAATTGTTTCCCTACCCTTTTACCTAGTTCATACCTAACTGACTTAACATTATCTGTAATGTTATCAATAAGCTCGTTTCCCTTATCTGATGGAAAAACACTTAGATAAGCATGTGCAATACTCAAATCAGGTGTAACACGAACATTAGTTACAGAAATGAGTACACCACGCATTTTTTTGGTTTCTATCAAAAAAATCTCGCTCAGTTCTTTTTGTATTAGTCTATTTATCTTTTGCTGTCTATTTGATTCCATCTATTTTTATTTTTTTCGTATTAATGTGATTCCGTCTCTCATAGGGAGGATAACTTTCTCAACTCTATTATCATTGGCTAATTTTTCATTAAACTCTATTATTGCTTTGGTTTGCCAATCATTGCTCTTTACCGGCTCCACCACCTTACCATACCATAAAGTGTTATCTGCAATAATAAAACCACCACTTACAACCTTTGAGAGTGTCATTTGAAAATAATCCCAATATAATCTCTTATCAGCATCTATAAATACCAAGTCTAAACTATTTTCCTCAAATTGACTCACAACATCAATTGCGTCGCCAATATATAGTTTGACCTTGCTACCAAACGGAGATAAAGAAAGGTTATGTTTTATCAGATCTTCTAGCTCATCATCAATTTCTATTGTATGAACTAATCCTTCGTCATCCATTGCTTCAGCAAAACATAGAGCCGAATAACCAATAAAGGTACCCAGCTCTAATACTTGCTTTGGTTTTATCATTTGAGTTATTATCTTCAGCAATCTTCCCTGAAGATGTCCCGAGACCATATCACCATGTAAAAGATTTACTCGTGCATTACGAGATATCTCTTTTAGCTCATCAGGTTCCTTATCGATATGATCTAGGATATACTCATCAAGTAAATTTAGATCCATTTGCTCTACAATTTACATCTCAATTCCACTATAATTAATCACAATTTCTACATTGTATAGTCTGGCAGATTATACTTTTCTTTTGCATCAAGTATCTTTCCAACCACACTTATATCAAGATAAGTTGTTCCTCCTGTTTCTCCAAAACTACCTCCAAGATATACAATACGATCATCTTCATTTATCATTTCTGCATCAAGCATTCTTCGGATGGCAGCTGTATAATAAGCTCTGCGACTCTCTTTAGTATTTTCTATTCCTTTCCCTGGCATATATTCAGCCCACACGCCATAAGATAAAGCTAATTCACGTGCTAGACGACTTGAAGTTGTCATTGCAAACACTGGCTTACGACCACGAAATGCTGCTAACACACGTGCAGTACGTCCCGTATGACTATCAGTGAAAATAGCTTGAGTATTTAATCTACCAGCTGTTTTAACTGCTTGTTTAGCCAAGAAAGGAGTTATCTCATTATCATCATTAGCATATGGAATACGAATATCGTTTTCTGCAAGTTTTGTTTTCTCTGTTTCATAAGCTACTTTAGTCATTGTTCTTACTGCCTCAACAGGATATTTTCCATAAGCAGTCTCACCACTAAGCATAATAGCATCTGTTCTATAATATATTGCATTAGCAATATCAGTAATCTCAGCTCGTGTAGGACGTGGGTTCTCAATCATAGAGTGCAACATTTGCGTAGCAACTATTACAGGCTTGTTATATAATATTGACTTGCGAATCAAATCACGTTGTATAGCGGGGATTTTTTCTTGAGCAACTTCAATACCCAAATCACCACGAGCAACCATAATACCATAGGCATGTGTCAGGATTTCGTCAGCATTATCAACGCCTTCTTGATTTTCAATCTTTGCAATAATCTTTATAGAACTATTTAGATCATCAAGTATCTCTTGCACTGCTATAATATCTTCTTTGTTTCTCACGAATGAATGAGCAATAAAGTCAACCTTGTTTTTGTGTGCTAGAGCAATAAACTGCTTATCACGTTCAGTAATCGAGGGCAGGTTGATTCTTACTCCAGGGACATTAACACTTTTGCGACTACCCACTACACCATCATTCTCAACAGAGCAGATTAGATAATTATCATTCTTCTCTATTACTTTAAGATCTATCTCACCATCGTCTATCAGCAGATTATCTCCAAGATTCATATCTCTAACGATATGAGGGTACGACACATATAGTATATCTTTTGTAGAAACTCCTGATATATCGCCACTCACCTTAATCTTATCGCCCATTGCTAACAAAATAGGTTCGGAGGCAATAGTAGTTCTAATTTCAGGACCTTTGGTATCTACCAATATACCAATTCGTTCTGACACTGCACGGGTGTTATTTATTATATTTGTAAATCCCTCTTCATCAAGATGTGCAGAGTTTAAACGAACAACGTTCATCCCCTCATCAAATAGTTGCTTAATGAAAGAGACTTCACAGCGTTTGTCTGAAATTGTAGCTACAATTTTTGTATGTTTGAGCATCATATATTTAATATAATTTTTAAGTTTCGATTTATAAACACTTCTCAGACTCTTTTGTTTGGAAGTAACAGAGCCTCAATTGCCAGTTGATATGAGTTGAGCCCAAATCCTGCAATCACTCCCATACAAACTGGTGATAGCATGGAGTGATGACGAAATTCCTCACGGGCATGAACATTTGAAATATGCACCTCAATAACTGAAGTTGCAACAGCTTTAATAGCATCCCTAATAGCGACCGAAGTATGCGTATATCCGCCAGCATTTAAGATTATTCCATCATAATCAAATCCAACTTCGTGTATTTTATTAATTATCTCGCCCTCCACATTTGTTTGAAAATAAGAAAGCTCAATATGGGGGTAGTTATTTTGTAAAACCTCAAAATACTGATTGAAAGAACTATTACCATAAATGTCGGGTTCTCTCATCCCCAACAAATTAAGATTAGGGCCGTTTATAATCTGTATTTTCATATCATATGCAATTTGCTCACAAAGATACAACTTTTAGCTTAGTAGTGAATATATTTTTAAACTTTAGATAGTTTATAGAGTTAACCACCAAGCATCAAACACAAAATTATTTACAGTCCCAAGGCTTCACAGTTTTTATTTGCGATATGCAAACCAAAGTCTCACGCAAAGATAGTGAGTTAAAAAAGTAGGTTTAAAACTGTAACAAAAAAGTTTTTTTGTCCTACAAAGATCATAAAGTGATAAAAGAATTTTTTTGTTTTGCATACCTCATTAACTATTGCTCTAAAAAACTTTTTTGTTTATCGTTTTAGAAGATATCTAAGCAAATAAAAAACATTATTTAACCAATTTGACGAGCATTCATGTTAAATAAACACAATTAAGCATTATATATAGAAGATGGAGCACCCTATTTACTAATTTATAGAGCAATAAATAAGACCTGACACCCTAATAAAAAAATTTGTTTAGT
>CAYFTB010000126.1:0-7184 GCA_964345875.1 uncultured Proteiniphilum sp. | reverse complement strand
AAATTTAAACAAATTATTAATATGAATTCTGTAGCATTTAAAACTTGAATTCAGCGTATATTAAAATGAGAGGATAAAGATAGTTAGGAGTTTATTTTAACAACCTATTTGGGCAATTCAATTAAACGCTTTACAACTTTTTCTTTTAGAAACTCAGGATAGTTATTAGGAAAAGGAAATTTCGCATATAAGTCTATTTTATTATGATTTTCATTAATGTCTGTTGGTTTGTTTTCGAATTTACCCTCAAAAACATTGCCCTCAAAAATAGTGTTTATCCCTTTGCCTAGATCAAACTTATAAGAGGCTTCAGATGAGGACAAATAAAATATATTGTTTTTGAATAGTGTGTTCTTAGGCCAGGATCCACCCCAGTCATCAATATAGAGTATTGTCCTATCCAAATCTTTAATGTCTTTTTGTAGAATCACAAAAACATTATCTGAAATTTCTGAATCCTCAGTTGGACCAGATATATGGATAATTGGAGAGAATAACCCAGGTCTTGTTGGATAGGGTCTCAAACCATCATTTATGCTTATATTGCCTTTGATTTTAGTGCCTATTGTACCATTATTCCATGGTTTGCCTAATGATTCTCCATCATTACATAAAAGTACCATTCCACCATAATTGTCGTGACTGAAATTATATTGAATAATAGTATTATTGCAATTATAATCTGAGTCAAATCCTTGAGCGTCCCATTTTGCTTTATGTCCGCTGACTTCATTATATTGAATAATGGTGTTATCGCTACTCCAAGGCCAAATTCCTGCAGCAGCGTCTTCTATTCCTAGAACATCTGGACTACCTCTCATTATATTGTATTCAACTAATGCACCATCACATGCTATTGGTACAATACCATCTCCAGGTACATTTTCAATTAAATTGCCACGTATAACTACATCCAAGCTTGGATACCAGTTGTCTCTATTTGAGTTGCCATCACCAGTTATGCCATTGCGTTGACAATTATAAATATGACAATCCTCTATTAATAGATTTTTAAATCTGCTTGGGATTTCTTTCCCTTCACAAATCCAGTATATACCATTACCTCCACCTTCGCTTTTAACAAGACTACCATTAACATCTCTAATCGTCATGTTTTTAAGATGTATATGTTCCATCTCTCCAAAATTATAGGCATTAATTACGATTCCATTCCTTTTAGGAGTGGCTTTCTGTCCGTAATTAGTTATTTCAAGATTATTTATTTCCCAAAACTGAATATTCTTTATTAACAATGTATGTAATTTTTGGCCATGACCATTAATTATTGGTTTGTGCCCCTTCCCGAAAACATCGACAATGATTGGTTTGTTTTTTGTACCACTTCCTTTTGGTTCAAATTGCCCAACATATTCAGTGCCTGACTTAAATAAAATTTTATCCCCTGGTGAAAATAATTCAATATTAAGTCTCTCAAGTGATGCCCAAGCATCACTTTCCGAGAGACCTGTGTTAGTGTTATTGCCATTTACTGAATCAATATAAAACACTCTTGAATCAGTATTTATATCTTTGCATGAAAAAAAAATCAAGGCAAGGAAAGCTGGTACAAAAAATAAACCTTTCATAATTGTACAGTTTATAACTTGGTTACTTTTACCCAGTCAACCCACATTTCGCCTGGAAGATCTTCATCGGCTATTTCGCCAGGCCAAGTAGGGTTGTCATTTAAAAGACCACCAAGTGAAAAGTTGAGAATGATATCAAAGTCATATTTTGTGAATGGATATTGCTTTTGAACTTCTTCATCTTCCAACTCCATGTTTTTATACCTCCATGTTTCTTTTCCATCAACATAGAATATCAGTTCATTGTCAGTTCTATCAACAGCATATATATGATCTTTGGTAACGTCAAAGTCGGTGCTTGGATTTGGATTTGTAATTCCATCGGATCCATCTGGACCATTACTATAAAAAGTATGAATGGTTTGGTATATTTGATTAGGTGTTCCTTGAACCCATTCCATAATATCAATTTCACCACCTCTCGGCCAAGATTCCCCATCTATTGGCATTTGCCAAATAGCAGGAAAGCCTCCTCTGACTTGTTTATTTAGCCTTGCTTTAATCTCTACTCTAGTATCCTTAGGGAAACCCGTCTTTGTTCTGACTCCTCCATTTTTATAAATTCCATCTTCCTTTGTGGCACTAATAATTAAATATCCGTTTTCTAATCTAATGTTTTCATAACCTTCAACATATTTAAAGTGTTGAGACCATGCATTGTTTGCATATGTGCAAAGTGTCCATATTTCAGGATTAGGGATAGAGTCATCGGTGTTAAATTCGTCAATGAATATAATTTCACCTGATGTTTCTAAATCACTGTGGGACTTCTTCTCATTATTTTTTGAAAAAGTGCACGAGCTTAATACTACTAATATAATAAGGAAAAACTTTGTCATTTTTTTAGTGTTAAATACTTGTGGTATGCATTCATATTATATACAGTAAGAATGAAAAACATATATAAATATAATTTTTGGCATACCACAAGAATAATTGTGATTAATGTATAAAATCTAATTTAAAAGATTATTTCCATTCCTCATGTTGTTCTAATTGAGGATTAGTATCTATTTCACTTTGTGGAATAGGCCATACTAAATCTTGAGGCCCTCTTATATTACCTCTCGGAACCGCTCCAAAACCATAGAAAGAACTATCATGTTGCATTCTTTTCTGAGCATTCTCGAATTCCCCCCATCTATATAAGTCTGCAAATCTTAAATCTTCAAATGCAAGTTCTACACGACGTTCGTGACGTACAATTTCTCTTAATTCGAGCTGACTTAATCCAGTACCCTCAACTTCTTCCACTTTTGGCATTCCAACTCTAGCACGAACTTCGTTAATATGTTTTGTTATTTCAGATTGAGCGATACCACCATTTTCAATTTGAGCCTCAGCCATTGATAATAGTACTTCGGCATATCTTATGACATAAAAGTCTAGACTTCCATCATACTCATTGGCTGTATTCTCTGGCGTAAACCATTTCAAAATACAAGCTGTAGAGCTAGCTGGTAAATTATTTGTGTATAATTTCCCATTCCATTTCATTCCTGGTAGCATGAGGGTTCCTTTTAATCGAGGATCTCTATTTTCAAAACGTTCATAATCGGGATTTTCTCTAGTATGTGCCCCCTTCTCTAAACTACCTTTGAATAAAGGTGACTTGTCTATAGGTAATCCATCAATACAATAAAAGTCATCAGATAAGTTCATTGATGCTTCTATAGCATTCATTGGAGCACCCCAAGCAATACCAAAAGTGTTGCCTTCTCCTAGTCCAGGCCCCTTATACTTTACACTAAGTAATACTTCTTCGTGTTCTTCATTTGCTTCCTTAAAAAGATCAGCATAGTTTTTATGAAAATCTGAACCGTCACCTGATTTAAAGAGCTCTACTTTGCCAATTACATTGCTATAGGCAGAGATTGCATCATCCCATCTTTGATTAAATAAAGCAATTCGCCCTAGTATTGCATATCCAGCTTCACGATGTAATCTACCTTTTTGCTCATTACCAACTGTGGGTAGTTTTGGAACCCAAACTTTTAAATCTTCAATTAAAGAGTTAGTGATTTCATCACGTTTTGTTTTTGGAGCTTCGGCCTCTTCAAGAGTCAGTGCTTTAGTAAGATATGGCACATCACGGAATACTGATGTTAAGTTTGAATACATTAAAGCTCTAAGGGCAATTGCTTCAGCTTTGTACTCGTCAATTTTATCTTCATCTATTGGAACTCTATCAATATTGTCAGTAAGCATATTGCAACGCTTTATTACCTCATAATTTGCGTTCCAATACATAGAAAAACATTCATCTGTTGTTGAAGAGTTAGCACGAGAAATAGAACTACCTAGCATCCAATCTCCCCATGAATGGTCCCCATTATCTGTTGAAGTTTCTCGTAGCAAGAAGCCGTAGTTCCATGCATCGATATAATCATCGTATAAGTTTTTGCTCTGCATCGCATCATAGCATGCTGTTAAAGCCATTAGAGCATCAGCTTCTGTTTGCCAAAATGTACTTTGAGATGGCTGGTTTGGTGAGTCAGTTTGAAGGAAGCTGTCCGAACATGATATAACCAGAAAAGTGATACCAGTTATAAGGAATAGTTTCAATATAGTTTTATATTTATTGTTCATAATTTTTCTCCTTTAATTTAGAATTGAATATTTGCTCCAAAAGAATAAGTCTTCATATTTGGGTGAACATCATTTCGGCTATCACCTGAGCTTTTTTCAGGGTCCCAGTTTTTTAGTGGTGTAAATGTAAGAAGATTGGTCCCTGAGAAATAAACTCTAACTTGGGAGACACCCAATTTCGCTAAGTTTGGTCTACGAAATGTATACCCCAGTTCTAAATTCTTTAATCTTAAATAGCTGGAATTCTCAAGCCAAAATGATGAGTATGTATCATTAATAGTATTGCCTAAAGCAGGCATTGAAGAATTAATATTGTCTGAGGAGTATCTGTCAAGCCATCTATCTGTGAAATTACCTCGAATATCAGTTGTTGTCTCCCAATTGTATCTGTATATCCCGGCTATTCCCTGCCAGAAAGTTGATAAATCAAAATTCTTCCAAGTAGCTCCTAAATT
Organism: uncultured Proteiniphilum sp.; assembly: GCA_964345875.1. Classification (GTDB taxonomy): domain Bacteria; phylum Bacteroidota; class Bacteroidia; order Bacteroidales; family Dysgonomonadaceae; genus Petrimonas. The sequence goes on along the minus strand of CAYFTB010000126.1, from coordinate 2,554 downwards.
GAAGCTGTATGATAGTTTTGGAAATGGATTGCCAATGATTTGTCTGTCATCAGCAGTAATGTTTCCATCATTATTAATATCCTCATACATTATATCTCCAAGCTTTGGTTCAACACTATTTTGCTTAATAATGATACCTTCAGAATTGGTGCGTTGTAAATCTTCATTTGTTCTGTAAATTCCAACGGCTTTATAGCCAAAAAATGCTCCAATTGGATTGCCCAATCTGTTTATTGTACTACCACTTATTGTTTCTTCTAATCCACCCATTTCTAAGATTTCATTTTTTACCCTAAATACATTGAAACCAGCATTCCATGTCCAGTCTCCTCTCCCATCATTGTAGTTTAAACTCCATTCCCAGCCTCTATTTCTTACTGAGCCAACATTTTGATAAGGTGCTGAAAGAGAGCCAAGGAAAATACCAGGCATTGAAAGTCGCATAAGAATATCTTTTGTCTCCTTCTCAAAGACATCAAAAGAAGTTTGTAATTTGTTATTTAAGAATCCAAGATCCAAACCCACATTAATAGAAGAAGTGGTTTCCCATTTTATGTTTTCATTAGGAACGGATGTTTGCACCATTCCAGCTTGTTTATCTGAGCTTTGATCAAAATAATAATTCCCACTTGCTCCAAGTGTTGCCGAATATGCATAGTTTCCAATTTCTTGATTTCCAAGTTTACCCCATGAAAGTCTAGCTTTACCTAGGCTTAAGAAGTTTTGTTCTTCCATGAATTTTTCATTTGAAAATACCCAACCTGTTGATAATGATGGAAATGTTGCATATCTATGTGCTTTTGGCATTCTAGAAGAGCCATCATGACGCAAATTAATTTCAAATAAGTACTTGTTTTCGTAATCGTAGGTAATCCGACCAAAGAATGATTGTAGCTTATACTCTTCTGAGCTTCCTCTGGCGTTAGGATTTATGGTACCACCATTTAATTCATATATGTTTTCTGTTGGGAACCCTTGTATTGACGCAGTTGTGGAATAATATCTTGATCCAATCAAAGAATGTCCTGCTAGTAATCCAATAGTATGCTCTCCGAATACTTTATTATAAGTTAGAATATTCTCATTTGTCCAAGTTCCGTTTCTATACCAATAATCGGTTGATTGATTTGTCTCTCCTGCTATTTTCTTTATGTTGCCCTCAGCATCATATTTAGCAGGTGATTTTGGGCTATACGACTTGGTTGCGTTCAAGTTAAATACATAAGCAAAACTTGTCTTAAAGTTTAAGCCATCAAATAAATCTATACCAGCAAATGCATTTCCATTAAATCTCCAGTTATCATTAAGTCTATAACCTAAAGACATTGCTTCAACTGGGTTCTTGATGTCTTCAGCATTATCCATTGAGCCATCTACATATCCATAGTGCCCATTAGAATACATTACAGGAACAGTAGGGCGTGTAAACCATGATACATACCTCATGATACTACTTTCGCCAGATGGTGCAACTGCAGGGGATGTTATGTTGTTTTTGTTTCCGGAGAGATTTAAACCAAATGTAAATCTTTCATGACGGGTGTCAACATTTGAACGAAAAGATATTCGCTCTATTCCTGTTTGTTTCATTATACCCTCTTGATCAGAATAGGCAACAGAAGTCATATACTTTGTTTTATCATTACCTCCAGAAACCGCTAGATGATGTTGATGCATAGCCGCATTTCGTAATACAGAGTCAATCCAATTTGTATTTGCATAATGATCTGGATCTGAACCATCAAGGAGTTTAGTTAATGCGCTTTCGGCAAATGTACCTGGCTTAACTTCATTTCTCATCAATGCCCAATTGTAGCTATCTATGAAATTGGGTACTATACCAGGTGTCTGGATAGTGTAGTTTCCCGAATATGAGATGCTTACTTTATTGGAGGAATGCCCTCTTTTTGTAGTTATAAGAATAACGCCATTTGCAGCACGAACTCCATAAATTGCAGCAGATGCAGCATCTTTCAGAACCGAGATGTTTTCAATATCGGTTGCTGGTATATCAGAAATCTGTGATATACTTCCTTCAACACCATCAATTAAAACCATTGGATTGTTATTGCCAAATGTCCCAATACCCCTAATTCTCATTTCGGGATTGTCATTTCCAGCTTGTGCACCATTTTGTGTTAGAACTAGTCCTGGAATTCTACCTTGAAGTAAAGATGAAGTGTTGGCAACAGGTTTGTCTTGAATATCCTTGGCCGAAATAGATGCAACAGCTCCTGTTAGATTGACTTTTTTCTGAACGCCATATCCAACAACAACTAATTCATCTAGCATTTCAATATCAGATAATAGTATAATACTGATATTACTTTTGCTAGCCACACTGACTTCATTTGACATCATACCAACGTATGAAATTATTAAAATGGCGTCTTCGTCTAAATTGTTTAATGCAAAGTTGCCATCTATGTCTGTAATAGTGCCATGGGTTGGATTTTTTTTATCAATTACGGTTGCACCGATTACAGGCTCTCCCGATTCGTCCACCACCGTCCCAGTCACTGTTTTGCCAGTTTGTTGTGCTGCTTTTGCCTCA
>CAYFTB010000125.1:0-7256 GCA_964345875.1 uncultured Proteiniphilum sp. | reverse complement strand
TTTAGGTTTATCAATAATATACTAACTACAGTGCAATATACTCATATATGAATAACTTTACGGGACACGTCTCTCAAATCATTGGTCCAGTAGTGGATGTCTATTTCAAACCAGATGGGAATGGAAACGCAGATCTCCCAGCCATAAATGATGCTCTTACAATTATAAGAGATAATGGCACACCACTTGTTTTAGAGGTTCAGCAACACATAGGCGAAAATACGGTGCGAGCAGTTGCTATGGATTCTACAGATGGATTGAGACGCAAAATGCCAGTAATAGCCAATGGCAGTCCGATTAATATGCCATTAGGTATGCAAACAAGAGGGCGGTTACTTAATGTGACTGGAGATGCAATTGATGGTTTGGAAGAATTAGATAAGAGCATTCACAATCCTATACACAGAGACCCTCCAAAATTTGAAGACCTGACTACTACAATTGAAGTTCTGTTTACTGGCATTAAGGTTATCGACCTTATTGAACCATACTCTAAGGGTGGAAAAATAGGTTTATTTGGTGGTGCCGGTGTTGGAAAAACAGTATTAATCCAAGAGCTCATCAATAATATTGCTAAAGGAAAAGGAGGATTCTCGGTTTTTGCCGGTGTAGGCGAACGAACCAGAGAGGGAAACGATCTGCTTAGAGAGATGATCGAATCTGGCATTATTGACTATGGCGAAGAATTTAAGAAAAGCATGGAGAAAGGACATTGGGATTTAACAAAGGTGGACTATGATGCTCTTTCAAAATCACGAGCCTCACTCGTCTTTGGTCAAATGAATGAGCCACCGGGTGCACGTTCATCCGTGGCACTATCTGGGTTAACTTTGGCAGAATCATTTAGAGACATGAATCCTGATGAGAAGTCAGATATTCTCTTCTTTATTGACAATATATTCCGCTTCACTCAGGCAGGCTCTGAGGTATCAGCCTTATTAGGACGAATGCCTTCTGCAGTGGGATATCAGCCCACTTTGGCAACAGAGATGGGAGCTATGCAAGAAAGAATCACATCAACGAACAAGGGTTCTATTACATCCGTTCAAGCGGTATATGTTCCGGCTGACGACCTGACAGACCCAGCACCAGCAACAACTTTTTCGCATCTTGATGCTACTACAGTGCTAAGTCGCAAAATATCAGGATTAGGAATTTTTCCAGCAGTTGATCCACTAGAATCTACTTCGCGTATCCTCACTCCTGAAATAGTGGGCGAAGAACATTATAATACAGCTCAAGGAGTAGTACAGATATTACAACGAAATAAAGAACTTCAGGATATAATTTCGATATTAGGTATGGAGGAACTCTCGGACGAGGACCGAACAACTGTAAACAGAGCTAGAAAAGTGCAGCGATTTTTATCGCAGCCATTTCATGTGGCAGAACAATTTACAGGACTACCAGGCGTGATGGTTCCTATCGAAGAAACCATAAGAGGGTTTAAAATGATTTTGGAAGGTGAATTAGACGAGTATCCAGAGATGGCTTTTCTGAACGTGGGTACTATTGATGATGCAATTGCCAAAGGAAAAAGACTGATGGAAGAGGCTAACAAAATAGAATAAAACTTTGGATAGAATAAAACTTGCAATATACACTCCTCAAGGAAACATAGTCGATGAAATGGTTTCGTCGGTAATGTTACCTGGAAGTCAGGGCACATTCACTATCTTGGTTAATCATAGCCCCATAATATCTTCGTTGGAAACGGGTAATATTAGATATTTATCTAATGGACAGACTGTGGAAATGAAGATATCAGAGGGATTTGTGGAAGTAAACGAAAACATTGTAAATGTATATATTGAGTATATATTAGAATGAAAAAGCTTAAAATAAAACTATATTTATTATTGACCATCTTCGTTTTAGTAATCGGACTGGGCACTTGGATGGTTTTAACTCATTTCTTCCCAGAGCTAGCTTTTGTGGACTATCCCGTAATCCCCGTTTATTTCTTGATAGTAGGAGGGATTACTATTAGTGTTTTGACAAGATTTGAATTTGACAACTCACTAAAACTATTGAACAAATTAATGATCATAAGAGGATTCAAGATATTCACTACTATGGTTATTGGACTTATATATTGGCTTCTTGACAGAGCCGAGATAAGAAGCTTTGCAATAATGCTTGCTGCTTTTTATTTATTTTATCTTTTCTTCGAGATTTACATATATGCTCAAATTGAAGATTGGCATAAGAAGAACAAACAAATTTGAAATTAGTGAAAGAATCGTATAAGAAAATATTACTAACAATTGTGGCTTTGCTATTTATGCTTGTTAGTGCCTCGGCACAACAAGCTGAGATGCCCGACAATAAGGAAGATGATTTCAATGTCAAAGAAATGATTTTATCTCACATTTCTGATTCATATGAATGGCATTTTATGAAATGGAAAGGAAAGGATGTATCAATTCATCTACCTATTATTCTGTATAGCAAAGAAAGTGGGTGGAATTTTTTCTTATCATCCGAACTTAACTATCCCGACTCAAAATACAATCAGTTTTATATTGCAAATGAGGGTCGTCACACAGGAAAAATTGTAGAGAAAGATTCATCAGGCATAGAAGTTAGGCCTATTGATCTATCACTAACAAAAAATGCAACAGCATTGGTTATTGGTGCAATTCTTTTGATATTTATTATTCTTTCTACAGCGAGATATTATAAAAGAGATTCATTAGAGTCAAGCAAAGGAATGGCAGGCTTGATGGAAATTGTCATTGTATATATAACAGATGAAGTTATTAAACCATCAATAGGTGCGGAATACAAGCGATTCACCCCCTTCTTATTGACCCTATTCTTTTTTATACTTTTAAACAACTTATTAGGGTTGATTCCCATATTCCCAGGGGGAGCAAATGTGACAGGTAATATAGCCGTGACTTTTGTTTTGGCTTTATCCACATTTTTAATGGTCAATCTCACAGGATCAAAATCATATTACAAAGATTTATTCTGGCCCGAAGTTCCCACTTGGTTGAAAGTTCCAGTCCCCTTAATGCCCGCAATTGAGATTGTTGGAGCAATAACCAAGCCCTTTGCCCTGATGATTCGTTTATTTGCAAATATCACGGCTGGACATTCAATTGTATTAGGACTAACTTCAGTTATCTTCGTTACAGTCAAGTTAGGAGCTACCACTAATGGAGCCATGACTGTAGTTTCGTTGCTATTTAGCATTTTCATAGGCTTTTTGGAGATTTTGGTAGCGTTTATTCAAGCTTATATTTTCACGCTCCTTTCAGCAGTATTTATAGGATTGGCGAGAGAGCCAGAATCAACTAAAAAAGTATCTAATTAAATTGACAACAAAATACATAATTAAAAATTAAAATAAAACAGAACTATGTTAGATTCATTATTATTACAAGCAGCAGGCTCGTTAGAATTAGGAGTTATGGGTGAAGCAGTAGGCATAAGCATCGCAACACTTGCCGCAGGAATAGGTATTTCTAAAATTGCTGCCTCAACAGCCGAAGGGATTGCACGTCAACCAGAAGCAGGAGCAGACTTAAGGATGAATATGATTATTTCAGCAGCTTTGATTGAAGGTGTTGCTTTGTTTGCAATTGTGGTATTAGGCTTCATATTATAACTTAGAACTCAAAATATGTCATCATCCTTACTAACACCTGATGTAGGTCTAATATTTTGGATGCTTATATCATTTGGTGCAGTACTATTAGTATTGACTAAATATGGCTTTCCAATTATTATCAACAAACTTGATAGTAGAAAGAAGTTTATAGACGAGTCTATACTTGCAGCACAAAAAGCATACAAAGAACTAGAAGATGTCAGGACAGATAGCAAAAAGATTATTGCTGAGGCTAAGGAAGAGCAGGCTCAAATCATTCTACAAGCCACTCAGAGGAGAGACCTCATTTTAGAAAAAGCAAGAGAAGATGCGTCAAGAGAGGCCAGAAATATTGTTGAAGTTGCCCGCAAACAAATTATAAACGAAAAAGAAGAGGCTTTGGCTGATATGAGACGTGAGATTGCAGTTTTGTCTGTAGATATAGCCGAGAAAATTTTAAGAGAAAACTTAAAGGACAAAGAGCAACAGGTCAATATGATTTCACGATTAGTGGATGAAATAAGCTTGTCATAAGAGAATAGTTTAAATAAATATGAACACAGGATTGGTAGCAACGCGATATGCAGTAGCTTTTTTGGAATACGTAGAGGATATGAATATGGCTAAAGAGGCTTATGAAAAGTCTAAGCTAATTACAGGTATCTTTAATGAGGTGAAAAATCTCAATGATACTTTGGCCAACCCTTTAGTGTCAAAAACGAAGAAACGCGAGCTAATTCTGACAGCTTCGGGCGGTGAATGGTCTGAGGTTTTCGAAAATGTTACAGGATTATTACTTCGCAACAATCGTGAGAGCTATCTCCAAAGCATAATGTTAGAATTTCAGACACTATATTGCCAATCCATAAATGTGTATCGCGGTAAACTTACTACAGCCATTGAAGTTGACGATGCGACTGTAAAAACTCTGACTGCCACTATAGAAAACAAGCTTGATGGGCAACTGGAACTATCTCGAATTGTTGATCCTAATATATTAGGAGGCTTCATTCTTGAGGTTGACTATAATCGTTGGGACGCAAGTTTAAGAGGACAGTTGCATAGAATCAAAAAACAATATATCGAAAGAAATAGACGAATAGTATAATTATCACTATTGCCCCTATTTGAGAAAATAAAAGAATAGAATGTCAGACAATTTAATTAAGATAAGTGAGGTTTCCGAAATCCTTAGAGCACAGCTTGAAGGGATTGATGCAGATATAAAACTTGATGAAGTAGGCACCGTTTTACAAATAAGTGATGGTGTGGTTAGAATATATGGATTGAAAAATGCAGAGTCAAACGAATTATTAGAGTTCGATAACGGAATGCAGGCAATCGTAATGAACCTTGAAGTTGATAATGTAGGAGCCGTTCTGTTAGGTTCAACCAGCGAAATTAAAGAAGGTGATTCTGTAAAAAGAACTGGCAGGGTTGCTTCCATTTTTGTAAGTGAGAATATGCTTGGACGTGTTATCAATCCATTGGGCGAGCCACTAGATGGTAGAGGAAGCATTGGTGGCAAAATGTATGAATTACCACTGGAAAGAAAGGCTCCAGGCGTGATATACAGACAGCCTGTGAATGAGCCGTTACAAACAGGGCTTAAGGCAATTGATTCAATGATACCTATCGGTCGCGGTCAACGAGAATTAATTATTGGCGATAGACAAACAGGTAAAACAACAATTGCTATAGACACAATTATCAATCAAAGAAAAAGATATGAAGAAGGTGAACCTGTTTATTGTATTTATGTAGCAATTGGACAGAAAGGTTCTACGGTTGCATCAATTGTGAATACTCTAAGGGAACACAGAGCTATGGACTATACAATAGTAGTGGCAGCTAATGCCGCAGATCCAGCAGCTTTACAGTTCTATGCTCCTTTTGCAGGGGCAGCAATTGGAGAGTTCTTCAGAGATACTGGACGTCATGCACTTGTTGTTTATGATGATCTTTCAAAACAAGCAGTTGCATATCGTGAAATATCACTTATTCTTCGTCGTCCTTCAGGTCGTGAGGCTTATCCAGGCGATGTGTTCTACCTGCATTCGAGGCTTCTAGAGCGAGCGGCTAGAATAATTACTCAACAAGAGGTTGCAGAAAAAATGAACGACTTGCCTGACAGCTTAAGAGAAGTTGTGAAAGGAGGAGGATCGCTAACTGCACTCCCAATAATTGAAACTCAAGCTGGAGACGTTTCGGCATATATCCCGACTAACGTTATTTCAATAACAGACGGACAGATATTCTTGGATACTGAACTCTTTAATCAAGGTAATAGACCCGCTATAGATGTGGGAATTTCAGTTTCGCGTGTAGGTGGTAATGCACAAATAAAACCGATGAAGAAAATAGCTGGAACTCTTAAAATGGACCAGGCTCAGTTTACAGAATTATCCGCATTTACTAAGTTTGGAGGCGATTTGGACAAAGTTACTGCTATGACAATTGATAAAGGGCAAAAGAATGCACAATTATTAGTACAGCCTATCAACAAGCCAATGAGCGTGGAGAAACAAGTTGCACTATTATATTGTGGTGTTAATGCATTGTTGTCTAAAGTTCCACTTAATAAGGTAAAAGAATTCGAAAAAGAATTTCTATACTCTCTTGAATCTATGTACCAACATGAGGTGCTTGATGAAATAAAAGAAGGAGAGATAAACAAAGAAATTACCGATATAATTGAAGGGGTAGCAGAAGAGGTAACTCATCGTATATTACAACCAGAGAGGTAAGTTATGGCATCACTTAGAGATATTAAGACACAAATTGGTTCCGTAAAAGCTACACAGCAGATAACATCTGCAATGCAAATGGTAGCTTCTATAAAACTACAACAGGCCGAAAGAAAAGTAACAGGTTTTCTACCTTATAAAGAGAAAATAAGTGAACTTCTTTCTAATTTTCTAAAGACTGAAACAGAGTTTAAATCTGTTTTTGAAAAGAAACGGGAAGTAAAAAAAGTTGCAATTGTTGTATTTTCAGCCAACATGAGTCTTTGTGGTGGATTTAACTCTAATGTCACTAAGAAACTACTTAAAACAATCGGAGAATTAGAGCATCTTGGTAGCGAGAACATTCTGATTTATACTATTGGCAAAAAGACTAATCATGCTATTACAAAAATGGGGATTACACCAACCGAGTATCACGAAGAGATTGCTCAGAAGCCCAATTATGAGAAGATGTCAGAAATCACTGAGAGATTAATGACTTTATATAGTGAAGAGAAAATTGATGAAGTGATTTTATTATACCACCAATATAAATCTAAGGGTGTGCAAATACTTGCTAAAGAGACTTTGTTGCCAATTACCTTTGATATAGATAATGAACAATCTGAAAATTTTACGGCAGATTATATTATTGAACCTAACAGAAAATTGCTTTTAGATAAGTTGGTGCCTAAAGTAATAAAGATTAAGACATTTGCAGCACTACTTGAATCATATACATCCGAACAGGCTGCAAGAAACTTAGCAATGCAGGCCGCTACTGACAATGCCGAAGATATGCTAGACGACCTATCGCTTCTTTATAACAAATCTAGACAACAGAGCATTACTAACGAATTGCTTGACATAATTGGTGCAACATTCAAGTAATATACATTTTAGTTATACGTACAATTCACTCACACTACTTA
>CAYFTB010000124.1:0-7257 GCA_964345875.1 uncultured Proteiniphilum sp. | reverse complement strand
CTGGTTTTTTAACTTACTATCTTTGCGTGAGACTTTGGTCGGCATTTCGTAAAATTTAGAGAATTATAAAATCTGTCATGTGTTTAGTTCAATTTTATCAAAAAAAAAAAAGGAGAAAGTCTTTGTAGATTCTTTCTCCCCAAGGTAATATTGTTGTGGTTTTTTCTATTCAATAACTTTGTTTTTATTCTTTGTTGCCATCTTTAACCATAAATATCCAATAACCATAGATAAAGTTGAAGCAATCAAAGTAGATAACTTGGCAGTATCTTGAAGTGTTTTGTCCTCAAATGCTAGCATTGATACAAAAATGGACATCGTGAATCCTATACCGGCAAGCATTCCTATTCCTATAAATATATTCCAATTTGGTCTGTCTGGTATTCTGATGATTCGTGCTTTTATAAGAATGAATACTGATAATACAATTCCTAACGGTTTACCAATCAATAAACCAAAGAATATTCCAAGAGATAGCTCTGTCATTAAATTTGACATTGCTGATGCATTAATAAACAAGCTTGTGTTTGCCAATGCGAAAAGTGGGATTATTAGAAAACTTACTGGCACATGTAGTTTTGCTTCATACTTATGTAGCTTATCATTTGGCATTAGCATTGCTAGTATTACACCAGCGAATGTAGCATGAATACCCGAACGGAACATAAAGTACCACATTGTTACGCCACCAATTATAAATACAACCTTGGTTATACTTTTTGGTAGGTATTTTATCGATAGTAATATTAATACAACTATTGCTGCTACTCCCAATAACCAAGAAAATTGTGGAGAAGAACCGTAGAATAATGCTATTATAAGAATTGCACACAAGTCGTCAATTATAGCCAAGGCAGTTAGGAAAATTTTCATAGAGTGGGGGACTGCCTTCCCCAAAAGGCTTAATACTCCTAATGAAAATGCAATATCAGTAGCAGTAGGAATTGCCCATCCATGTGTGTAGGATGTTCCCTTTGTAATTACAAAGAATATTATTGCAGGAATTGCAACTCCGAACAAAGCTGCAATCAGAGGCATCGTCAAACGACTAGGTGATGATAACTCACCAGATACAGTTTCTCGTTTTATCTCCATTCCCACATTGAAGAAGAAAACAACCATCAATAAGTCATTGATTATATGTAACGGACTGTGAGGTAAGTTGATAGAATCTAAAAAGGGAATATTAGTTACCCAAAATCCCTCGTAAATTACGCCAATTACAGGTAAGTTGGTAACAATTATTGATATTGCAGTACACAATAATAGTAATACACCAACAGAACGGCTATCATTAATAAAGTTGTGAATTGTAAACTTTTTTTTCACATTTCCACCCGAACCAAACTCTTTACTCATATATTATTATTTATTGTGATAGTAAAAATGTGAAGTCGTCACTGTTAGATAATTCCATTGGTTCTTGTCCATATTTGAATATGCGAGCTTTTCTGTTACCAATCATTTCAAGCTTATCGTCTTCAAGAATTAACATTGTACCTTCTCTCAAACCAACTACAAATGTATCTCTATTAACTTCGATAAATTCATTAATTCTCATTTCTCTTGTTTCACCACCGTGATTAGAGGGATGATCATCAAGATAGTGTGGGTTAATTTGAAAAGGAATCAAATTAAGTGTATTAAATGATATTGGCTCAGCAATAGGCATATCGTTGGTTGTTTTAAGAGTAGGGCATGATATGTTTGATCCTGCACTCCATCCTATATATGGGACTCCTTTTTCAACTCTGTTTTTAATTGCTTGCATCAATCCCATCTCCTGAAGCATTTTAACCATTTGCCAAGTGTTTCCACCACCCACAATAATAGCTTCAGCATTTTCAATTGCTTCTATTTTATTTTCAAATCTGTGAATACTAGTTACTTTATGTCCTATTTCATCTAGTCGATTATTAACCTTATCTTCATACTCATCATAGCTAAATGTTATTCCAGCATAAGGAATAAAAATTGCGTTTACTGATTTGTCACCTAAGAATTTTTTAATTTCGTATTTTGGATAATCTAAATAACCTTCACCAGGATTGGTGGAATTGCTTATAAGCAGAAGTCTCATTATAATTAATAGTTTTTACGTTTGTAACTAATTGAATGCAAAAATACAAAATATATTGGAGTAAGTTTAAATATGAGCTATATTTGTGCTCTAATTGCTTAATATATAAACGAGAGAATGGATTCTATACTAAAATCAATAAGAGTTGATTTACGTCAGTCAATGAATGGCGATGTCTCAAAAAATATGAGAGATAAAGGACTTAACTATAAGATTAATTTTGGTATAGATATTATTAGATTGAGAACATTGGCTAGTCGCCATCAGCCCAATGCAGATCTGGCATCTTTATTGTGGCAACAACAGCCACGAGAGCTTAAGATAATGGCAACTATGCTATATCCATCTACTGAATTTACAATTGAAGAAGCAAATAAATGGATAAGCGAAATCCCTACACATGAAATAAGAGAACAGTTGTGTATGAATCTGCTTCAAAATGTTGGTTTTGCAGACAAGTTAGTTTCACAATATATTAGTTCATCTGATAATGAAGAAGAAAGAATAACAGGTTTTTGGTTATTGTCAAGATTAGTAATTTCAAAATCAAATCTTGTTTCAAATATTGATATTAGTGATATTATAGAAAAGGCAATAAAAGAATTACATTCTGAATCTTATACAATGAGACTTGCCACGCTAAATGCACTAAAATTTTTAGGAAGGATCTCATCTGATATAGCAAATGAAATAATTAATAAGACAGACTTTCTGAACAAGTCCGAAAATAACGTAGATAAAGAAATTTATGACAGTTTGAGATTTGAGTTTGACGATATTGCTGATTAATTTCATCAATAGCCGGACCAAATATAGAAACTGTTTTTTAGGAGCTGATTTGTTGCAAAAAAAATTTCAGCTTTTTTATTGTTTAATTATTAGTATTTCTTAAGTATTTAGATATATTGAATCTATCATATATACTCTGAAAATTTCGATGAAATTACAAAAAAATTATAATCATGAAAGTGGTGGCAAGCATAGTAAATGCTGGCAAAGAATATAGAAACGGCGACACTACTATTGTTGCATTAGCTCCTTCAACTGCAGAGTTTAGAAAAGGGGAACTAACCCTTATTGTTGGACCATCTGGCTCGGGCAAAACTACTTTATTATCACTTTTGGGTTGTGTTATATATCCAACTATGGGTGAAGTTTGGCTGGGAGATAAATGTGTGAATAATCTATCTGAAACCCAATTATCTAAGATTAGGCTCAATGATATTGGTTTTGTATTTCAAGGATTTAATTTGTTGGCTCCCCTCACTGCAATTGAAAACGTTATACAACCTTTAATACTGCAGGGTGTTTCGAGAAGCGATGCTAAAAGGAAATCAACAGATATAATCAAACAATTTGATATGTATGATAGGATGAAAAGCTTACCACGCAACCTTAGTGGAGGACAACAACAGCGCATAGCTATAGCACGAGCATTAATTACTAATCCTAATTTGATTTTATGCGACGAACCCACTGCATCTCTTGATCACAAAAGTGCTATGATGGTGATGAATATGCTACAAAAGCTATCTCGCGAAGATAGAGCTGTAGTAATAGTTACTCACGACACTCGTTTGAAAAAGTTTGCTGATCGTACTATTTACGTATCTGAGGGAAAAATAAGTGAAACTCCATTTGAAGATGAATAAAAAAACTAAAAAATCTTTTTTGATAACCGTAGCTTCTATTTTTACTTTTGTTTTGGCTACAATTATATTTGTTTCGTGCAATAAAAATAAGTCTGAGTCATCAACCGATGATACTCCCATATCTATTGCAATTGGTATAGGTAAGATTGTTCCTAAAGGTGGAGTGAGTAAGCTTGCATCACCTGTCTCGGGTATTGTCTCGCAAATAAATGTTTCGATAGGGGATAGTATTACCAAAGATACTCCACTCATTGTACTTGATAGTAGTGATGCATCTCTGTCGTACGACGAAATTGATAATAGATATAAGGCTCAAATGCAAGGCGTTGAGTCAGCTAAAATTGAATTAGAGAAGGGACAAGTCAAACTTCGAGATATAGAGCGTAGATTTACTGATTTGCGTGAGCTACTTGCTGTAGGTGCAGTATCGGCAGAGAGTGTGAGATTGATAGAAAATGAATTTAACATGGAAAAGCAACAATTAGATGTTCTACGTAAGGATGTAAACATACAACAATCCTCACTTGACGAAATAAAGTCGCAAAAAGAAATGAAAAAATTAAATCTCGAAAATACATCTCTTAAATCTCCAATTGATGGCATTGTTTTGGATATTATTCCACATTTGGGGGAGGCGCTGAGTATTTATGATAGTTACATAGTAGTTGCTCCTCACAGTCCATTAATAGTTTCTGCAGAAATTGATGAAATGTTTTCTGATAAAATAAAAATTGGTCAGATCTGCAAAATATATGTTTCAGGACAATCTAATCATATTGGCGAGGGAAAGATAATAACTATATCGCCCGACTTAAAACAAAAATCACTATTTTCGGATAGTGGTCAAGATTTTCAAGATCGTCGAGTGAGGATTATAGAGGTATCAATTGACAACAAGGTTGATATACTTATAGACACAAAAGTGGAATGTGTAGTACAGCTAAATTAATATTATGTTATCAACAGCATACAAGTTTATTCGCTTCGAGAAGGCCAAAAGCACTGGTATTCTACTAGGTATTGTAATTAGTATTTATCTCATTGGTTTAGAGCTTGGTATGTTTTTTTATCTCGCCACTCTGGTGGGAGGTGTAATAAATAATTCAAATCCTGAATATGCTCAAGTATTTGTAGTCAACAAGCTCACTAATAATGCTAATATTCTTTCGCCATTTGATAGAAGATGGGTCAACCAATTGCGTAGTATAAATGGTGTTGATGACACACATGGCCTAGTTATTTCAAATGTGAATGTGAGATTTGATAATGGCGATAGTTCTCCTACAATGATAATTGGTAGTGAGTATCCCGCTTTAGCTGCTGGACCTGCTCGTAATCTTGTCAACAAAGGCAATTTAGAAAACTTGCTTATGCAGGGTGTCGTTTCCACTGAATTTTACGACAAAAAATCATTTGGATATGAACTTAATATTGGTTCGAAAATTGAAATAGCTGGCAAAAGTTCAACAGTCGGAGCTATTACCAAAAATGCTAAGGGTTTTTCGAGTCCTATTATGTACACTACTGATGAGAATGCACGTTATTATTCAGGTTTTTCAAAAGATATGGTCAATGCAGTAATTGTAACTGTATCTAATCCTGATAAAATAAATAGTGTTATACATCAGATAAATAATATAGCTCCTGATTTGAAAGCTTGGCGTGCTGATGATTTTAAAATGAAAACTATTGTAACGGTGATGACAGCCAATAATATGGGAATGAGTTTTGGAACATTAGTTCTTTTTGCCATAATAAGCGGATTTTTTATTATCGGACTAACTATGTATTCTGCCACTTACGATAGAATTAAGGATTATGGAACTCTCAAAGCCATCGGTGCAACTAATAATTATATATCTCGTTTGGTGGTGGCTCAATCTTTTATATATGCGGTGATTGGGTTTTCTACTTCTCTTGTTCTTCTGATAATTACTAAAATGGGAATGGCCAAAGCGGGGCTTATAATTAAACTCTCGCCTCTTTTTCTAACTTTTCTGTTTGTTGTTACTTTAATTATTGCAGTAGCAAGCTCATTTTTTTCGGTAATCAAGCTTAAAAAGCTAGAGCCATCCTCTGTTTTTCGGTAAAATCATTAACAAACCACGATATGACAAATATTTTATACCGATATATAATATTTCTTGTTCTGACTATTTTTCTTTTTCCTTTCAGAATTTTGTCTCAGGAATATGACGAAGTCAATTTATATACTCTTTCTTTAGATCAAGCAATAGAGTATTCTTTTAAAAATTCTCATAAATTGAAAGTTATTACACTAGAAGAAAAAATTGAAAGAGAAAAGCTCAAACAGATTAATATTGACTATTTTCCCGATTTATATATTACATCTGACTTGCGTCGGAATTTAATTATCCCCACCACTCCCATTCCTGCATCAATGATCAATCCTAATGCAGATGCAGATGAGCTGATGTATATGCGTTTCAATACACCATGGAATGCAACGGCAGGATTAAATTTATCTTTTGACATATTTAATCCCTCCACATTTGGTAAAAACATTGAGCAAAAACATCAATTAGAAATTTCGGAACTCGAAATAGCAATTGAGCAAAAGAATATGCGGTCATTGACTTGTAGAGCATATATTGATTGCTTGATTGCTGAGATTCAGAATCAACATATGATTGCGGACACAATACTTTACAGTGATTTTTATGACGAAGCCTTACATCTATATGCAAAGGGTCATATTTCATTGGTAGAAAAAAACAATGCCGAAATAAATTTCAATAATTCACTTTCAAAAGTGTCTCAGTCAGAAATTATTTATCGTGAAGCAAAATCTAATTTACTTGCAGTAATGGGTATTGGTGCTAGTGAAGATAACATCAAATCAATTTCACTATCACAAAATATTGAGGAAATATACGATAGATTTTATTCTACATTTAGTGTGTCTGATGGCTCATTACTTCAAGACAAACAAACAGAAATTGTGAAGCTAGCTCAAATTAAGACCAATAATGCTAAACTTCAATATTTTCCTAAGCTAACACTTACGGGATATTACGGAGCAAATTATTTTGGTCATAGCCTAAATCTTGCAAATAGTGACAAATGGTTTGGAAACAGTTTTGTATCACTCACATTGCGTATTCCTATTTCGGGTGCAATAAGCAATTCAACAAATGTGTCGCAACTAAAATTTAGAGAATTAATAGAACAAGAAAACCTGAATGAAATAAATCAAAATGTATCAGATGAACTAACTAGAGAGCAATCGGCAGTTAATTTAAACATGATAGATTACAAATCTAAGAAGAAGAATCTTGAATTGCACAAATCAAATGTGAAAGCCAAAACTAGTCAACTTGAAAAAGGCTATATACTTCATTCGGAACTCATGTCCGAAATTTTGCTCGAGCAAAACGCTTTTCAAGAGTATCTGCAATCAGCTCATAATATGCTCTCAAGCTTTATTTCTATTCAAAAGTTAATGAGATAATTGCTGCTAAGAGTATCCTTTATTTGAACATTTATTTCTAAGCACATAAAAAA
>CAYFTB010000123.1:0-7366 GCA_964345875.1 uncultured Proteiniphilum sp. | reverse complement strand
TAATTATGTTTTTAATCTTTTCAACTATAACTTGACTCCTGTCCTCTATTAGTTCAAATCCTATGGAGTCAAGTTCCTCTTTTAATTCTACGATATCCTCACTCGAAATTTCTTTATTCAGTATCACTTCGCCCATTAGAACCTCTTTGAAATCTATATCTAGTCTCTTCATTACATCTTCTACTGCCATGATGCAACGATTGCAAACCATATTTTTTATATAGAGTTTCATTATGAGTAATACCTTTTGTTATTTCGTCGTTTGGGTCGCAGTCTCAGGATTATGTTTATACTTAAATATAACTGCGAAAAGAATAGTTACTATCAGTGCATAACCTGCAAAAGCCAACCATATTCCTGACCAGTCTTTCACGTGCGTAATTGGATCCTCAAACCACTTTACTATAGCTTGACCAGCAATAATATTTCCTAATATAGCACCAATTCCGTTTGTCATAAGCATAAACACTCCTTGAGCTGATGACTGAATGGATGGGTGAGTATTTTCTTCAACAAACAGAGCCCCCGAAATGTTGAAAAAGTCGAATGCCATTCCATAAATAATACATGAGGCAATGATTAATGTAAATCCTATAACTGTGTTGTCTGCTAAGCCAAATAACGCAAATCTGAGTACCCAAGCTAGCATGCTTAGTGACATAACATTTTTAATGCCGAAGCGTTTCATGAAAAATGGAATAGCCAGAATGAATAATGTTTCAGATATTTGAGATACTGATAATATTATTGTTGAAAAGTTATTAATCATTCCTCCTTTAGGAAACACTGTTGCATCTTGCAAGAAGCTGTCTCCATAAGCATTTGTAAGCTGAAGTGCGGCACCAAGCAGCAAACTAAAAACAAAGAATATTGCCATCTTCTTTTGTTTGAATAATACGAATGCTTCAAGTCCCAGTTGCTCTACCCACGTTTTCTTTTTACCGCTTTCCTTTTTGTTTGTTTTCACTGTGGGCAATAAAAAGAATGAAAATAATCCCAGGAAAAATGCAAATATTGAGGAAATAATAAACGAAACTTTAATACTGTATCCGAATCCCCATTCTTTTGTGAATATATTAGTTACCCACATTGCTACAATGAATCCCACTGTTCCCCACACTCTGATTGGCGGGAAATAGGTTATAGGGTCTTTGCCTTCTGATTTTAATATATTAAACCCTACTGAGTTAGTTAATCCAATAGTTGGCATATAGAAACTCATAGCAAGTAGTAAAGCCCAGAAAAAAGTTGTGGGAGAATCAATAGAAGGTAATAGAAGCATTGTAGCCCCAAAGAAAATATGAAGTAGGGCATATACATACTTCGCATTCCATTTGTCTGCAATTATGCCAAATAGTGTAGGCATAATTAATGATGCAAAACCCATTGTGGAAAAAACAAGTCCAAATTGTGCACCATTCCATGCTTTCTCAACAAATCCGTAATGCCCCAATGTCATCATCCATGCTCCCCACACGAAGAACTGGAAGAAGTTCATAATGATTAGTCTAAGTTTAGTATTCATATAGTAATCTTTAAAGGTATAGTTTTTAAATTTATTTCAATTCTTATCTCTTAAGCCACGGTGCAGGATTCAGTTTGGAGGTTTTGTGCCATAACTGGAAGTGCATAGATGCAACGCCAGTGTCTGGGTCTGTGTAAATGCTTCCTAATGATTGACCTGTCTTTACTTTGTCTCCGATTTTCACATGTAGGTCATATATATTTGCATAAAATGTATAATACTCTCCGTGTCGTACGATGAGACAAGTATTCATGCCTGGGAAATAGACCACTTTAGAGACTTCTCCTTCAAATACGGATCTGATGGTTGCACCTTTCTGTGCCTGAATGTCAATACCATTACTGTTTGTGGAGATGTTCCATTCACTATGGCGGTTTATTCCAAACTGTGATACAATTGTGGAAGTACCGGTCACTGGCATTGGCAGTTTTCCTTTGTTGGCAACGAAACTCTTTGATAAAACGAAGGTTTCTTCAACATCTGCTTTTGATGCTTCTACTTTAGGTGCTGGCTGTGAACTCTTACTAGTTTCTTTACTCTCCGTTGTTGTCTCTTTGTCTTTAGCCTTTTTGCTTGCTTCCTCAGCTTTACGACGTGCGGCTGTCTCACGTTCTTGTCGTTCAACTTCTTCGCGTATTATAGCTTCAATCTTTGCATTTAGTTCTTTTGCCTGACGTTCTTTGTTTTGAAGTGTTTTTTGAAGCTCTTTTTGTTTGCCTTGAGCTGCCTTCATCTCCTTTTGTCTAGTGTCTTCTTCTGTTTTGAGCTTCTTTTGTTCTTCTTCAAGTGCCTTTAGTGCCAGCACTCTTTCTTCTTTAGTTTTTTCAAAATCCTCTTTCCTTTGGATTAGTTTTTTATTTTGCTCTTTAAGTTCATTAGTTTGACTTTTTCGCCATTTAGAATACTCTTTAAGATACTGCATTCTTCTCAGAGATTCTCCAAATGATTTTCCTGACAAAATAAAAAATAGTTCATTTTGATTTGCTAAGTTTTTTTGAAAAATGCGTACTGCATTTGCATAGCTATCTTGTTTACGCTTTAGGTCTTCGTTTAGTTTTTTTATCTCGGCCTCAATACGTCCCAGCTCTCTCAATAATTCGTCTATCTCTTTTTGCTGAAGAGATACCATCTGTTTTCTAGATGAGATTTGTTTATTAATCAAGTTTATACGTTGGAGTAAAGTTGTGGTTTGTTTTTTTACGTCAATATATATATTGTTTGTACTCTTGATATCTTCAAGAATTATCTTTTGCTGCTCTCTTAATCTTTCTATTTGTTCTGATTGTGAAAACAAAGATATTGATAATAAAAGTGCTGATAGTATTAGTAAGAGCCTCTTCATCGAATAGAAGTTAATATTTTAATAATGTCAGAAATAGAAGTGCGTGAATAACTTTTTGGAATTGACATACCTAAGTCAAGGTTTTCATTTATAGTAATGCCCGAAAACTCCATGCCTACATTTGCCTTGCGTTTAGGAGTTGCGATTATAATATTCATCTTATGAGGGAATGCATTATGATTGCTCTTTATAAATTCGTCATAAGTCCATTCCAGTTCGTAGTTCTTTTTGGGTTCTCGTAGTTGAGTACTTGCTATATGATCGTTTCCATCAATAGCAAAGCTATATTCGATACCTGATTTCTTATCCGTTGATGCCAGCAGATAGTATTTGTCGGATATCTGATTTGAAGAGAATCTGTTGTAGTCAGTATAAGAGACACTATTGTTTCCAGAAACAAAAAACTGGTTTGTAAGTAGTGATTGCAATGTTGAATAATCAAATCCAACGGGGTATTCATCTTTAATATCTGCAATAGATTCCTTCACATATCTTTTGTTCATTCTATCAAGAATAACCAAAGTATCTAGATCGATATGAAGTCGTAACATTTCTACACCAAATAGCGGTTGAATAGACAATTGTATTGCTTTGTCCTTTTGAATTTTAATACTTGATTTTGAGCTTATTGATTTCTTTCCAGA
Organism: uncultured Proteiniphilum sp.; assembly: GCA_964345875.1. GTDB lineage: Bacteria > Bacteroidota > Bacteroidia > Bacteroidales > Dysgonomonadaceae > Petrimonas. The sequence goes on along the minus strand of CAYFTB010000123.1, from coordinate 3,855 downwards.
AGATAGGTTTAAGTTTATCTTTGAAGAGAATGTGCTATATTCTAATTGATTCTCGATAACATCTGTGAAAATCTCCGCATTAACTTTTGAAGACAAAGAAGTGGCAGACATTACTTCTTTTTTAGTTCTGCATGACTGCATAGCAAACCATGTAATAAGGCTTAATGCTATCAGTATAAATATATTTCTGAGTTTCATTTTGTGTAGTACTTTTTACGTTTTATCTTCTTGTTTAATATTTTGGATTTATTGCCTAGCTCTTTTGCCTTTTTCCATTGTTCCACAGCATTTTCTATATCGCCCGACATTGCAAGAATGTCTCCGTAGTGTTCATACACTTCAGCGGAAATATCATCTTTGCCATACTCAATGGCCTTTTCTATGTATATTTTTGATAAAACATATGATTCTTGTTCAAACAATATCCAGGCATATGTATCTAAGTAAGTAGCATTGGTTGGCTCTGCCTTTACGGTTATAGCACTCATTTTTTCGGCTTTGTCTAAATCTATTTTTTTTACTGAAAGATAATAGCTGTAATTATTCAAAACATGTAGATTGTATGGATTCAATTCAAGTGCTTGTTCATAATACTCAAATGCTTTGGTATCATCTTTTAGCATATGATGTATGTCCCCAATCTGACCATTAAATTCAGATTGTATAATAGGATTGTTGAATGTGGCTTTATCAAGTCCTAGTTGCAAAATATCCATTCCTTCTTTTAGCTTGTTCTGTTGCAATTCAGCCATTGCATTATAAAAGTAAAATTCAGGAGAAGTAGGAACATTTTTTATTCCTTCTGATGTAATCTCTTTTATCTTCTCCAGAGTTTCGTTACTTTGTGTGCTATCTGACGAAATAATTATTTCTAATATTTTGCTGTATCCAGCGGGTTCTTCTGGATTATTGCTTTTAAATATCTCGAATTGTTTTAAGGCATTTTCCTTGTCCTCCTGAATCAAAAGCAACTCTCCGAAGAGCATATTGATTTCTGAATTGTTTGGATATTGGTCAAATAATTGATCGAAAAGAGAGTTAGCCTTCTTGGTGTCTTGTTTGTTTTGTCTTAATACCGCGATGTATTTGCCCACAATTTGCAGTTTCTCCTCTATATCCATTTTGCGATTTGAAATTGCATTCTCAATTTCCTGTGTCGATGCCTCTTTGTTTCCTGTTCTCTCGTAGAAGTTGATTAGAGATAGTACTAATCCAGGATCCTCAGCATCTAGTGCCTTGGCTTTGTTATAAGCTTCTCCTGCTTTGTCAAACTGATTATCTTGTAAATATAGATCGCCAAGCAGTAAATGGTATCTTATATTATCGGGATTTTTGTCAACAATTTTTAGAATTTCAGAAAATGCCTCATCTTTTTTGTTCATTAGATTGAATATCCTGAACTTGTTGAGTGCAATGGTGGGGTTATCTCCTGAGAACTTTTGAAGTGAGTCTAACGCTTCAATTGCCTTTTCATTCTGTCCATTTTCGCTATAAGCATTAGCCAGGTTCATATATAGTTCAACCTTCGCAGGATAAACTTTTAGCAAATGCCTGAAAATATTTACGGTCTCTGCTTTGTTGCCAAACTGATTCTTCATTTCGGCAGCAAGCATATTGTAGTAATAGTTGTCAGGATTATATTTCAAAGCCTTATTTACATATTCTATGCTCTTCTCTTGATTGCCAAGCGAGCTATAATATGCCCCAAGTTCAATTAATACGCTAGCATTTGTAGAGTCTATTGACATACAGTGTCGTAAATAGTCTAATGCATCTGCATACTTATTTAGTACTTTTGCATTTAGAGCAGCATAATAATAGTAGTCAAATTTTCTCTGTGAAATCTCATCAATACCTTTATTAGTCTCTTGCGAAAAGAGACTTTGTATTATGAAAAAGAAAAGGAGAGTTGAGGCCAATATCTGTTTTATATATTTCATTCTTGATTTGTTGTCTAGTTTATTTCTGTCCAGTGTGTCCGAATCCTCCTTCACCTCTTTCTGTTTCTTCAAGTGTTTCCACTTGTTTCCAGTCAATGCGTTCGTGTTTAGAGATTACCATTTGGCATATTCTTTCACCATCATTCACAACAAACTCTTCATCAGATAAGTTTACTAATATTACTCTAATCTCACCTCTGTAGTCAGCATCTATTGTTCCGGGTGAGTTTACAATAGATATTCCATGTTTAAATGCTAATCCACTTCTTGGCCTTATTTGTGCTTCATATCCATCAGGAAGCTGAATGAAAATGCCTGTGGGGATTAGTTTTCGCTGCAAAGGTTTGAGGGTTTCGGGTTGGTCTAGATTTGCACGTAAATCCATACCCGCCGAAAGAGCGGTTGCATATTCTGGGAGGTTATGTTTTGAATTGTTTATTATTTTGACTGTCATATTGTTTGGTTGGATCCTTCTAATTGGTTTAATCTGCGAATTTAAACATTTATGATTAGATTTCGAACAAATTGATAAAATTTAAGCCTGATACAGCTTTGTTGATTAGCAACTCAAACAATAATCTTTGAAGTTTGCTTTAGTAATAGCATAAATAAATATCATTCAATGGTGGATAAATTTGCTACTATATTCTATTTGTTTTATTCACAAACGATGCAAATCTACATGTAAACTTCAATTATATATGCTACGAACAATACAAATCTACATGTGGATTTCTATCGTTAGTGACTTATACAGTATAAATCCATATGTAGATTTACACTGTATAACATAAATACAATGAGATTATAGCCTGAATTTTAAGCACCACTACATGATTTCTGGCTGATTTTATTGTTTCGGTGATGTTGGATGTATGAAGATGGATGTGCTTTTTCAAAACCTTAAATATGATTTTATTGTTGAGCTATAAAATGAATAGAATTGATTGCTAAAATAGCAGAAATTGACAAGCAAATATATTTGGGTAATAATGCAAAAGTCAGTTTATTTGTTTAAATTTGTAATGCTATGAATGAAGAAGAAGATTTGTTGAAAAAATTACGCCATATCATTAAAGAGCATGGCATTGAGTCGTTTCATTTGCTTGAGGATTTAATTCCAATTGAGGAGCAGATGGAATTTTTTAATGAGACGGACAGAATGGCATCTAATAAAGTAGAATTTGATGTTGATGAAGAAATTGTGATCTTATTTTCTTCAAACCAGCCCATCAAGCGTAAAAAGAAAAGCTTGCTCAAATTGTCTTCAATTCCCGATGTTCAAGCTTACAGAGCTATAGAAACTTATCACAGTAGTCCTCAGGAGCCAGAACTTCTCAATTGGTCATCTATGGCATTATTGGGAAGTCGTCTTATTTTAAGCTCAAATCTTTCGGGTCAGCAACAGATATTTATATCTTCTGGTTTGGGAGGATATGGCAAGAAGCTTAGATTCTTTTGTGGCTTTATCTCAACGAATAGTGTTGAGTTCAATGATTTGCAGCGTGAGATAATAGATCGGGAGTTTAAATTTCAGTTTGAAAATCAAGATATTGATATTGAGCATTTCAATATATATGATAAATACTTTACTACACAGATTCTGGTCCCTATAGATTCTGAAGCTAGGCTAGTTATAAATGATGCGATTGAAGAGGTAAACAAATATGGAGGCTTTTTAGAAACGAAGTATCTGTTTACTAATGTAAGGATTTATAACCAAGAAGAAATTTATAAGATTATCAATAAAAAGATTAACGGCTAAATATTATAGGTTGATATATAATATAAGGGGTCTTGCTAAGCAAATTAAGCAAGACCCCTTATTATTATTTCAGGTATTATATAAATATATTATTCAGTCGTTCCTTAACAACTATATATCTGTCAACATATCAACATAATAAGCATTAAA
>CAYFTB010000122.1:0-7386 GCA_964345875.1 uncultured Proteiniphilum sp. | reverse complement strand
TAAAATTAATAATTTGTCTAATTTTAAACTGTCCGATTTTCAGGGAAGGCTACATGCTTTTAAAATTCATATAAAGAACAACTTCCAATCCGCTATTTCTCATTTTGAGATATTATTGAAAAATTCAACATACTTGCTTGCTATTGCATCAATTGACATAGTTGTGCCAATAAAGTCACTCAGGTTTATTTTAATATCTTCATACCTACTCGAGTGGTTATCAATAATTTCAATCATCTTGTTAGCTAAGCTATTAGAGTCTCCTACATCAAACAGGAATCCATTCCTATCTTGGTGTATATTCTCACAAAAGCCAGGCAGATCAGAAGCAATTACAGGCACTCTATAATTGTATGCAATAAACAAGGGCCCTGATTGAGTGACATCCCTATATGGAAGCACAAGATAATGGCTCGTACTAAACAAATCGGGAATTTCGCTATTCGGAATCTTCCTTATGTCTAACTGGAACGCATGCATATCTTCTCCTATCAACTTTTCATAATGCTCCCACCGACTTGAATACCCACATATCCTTACAATAAATTCCTCTGGTCGCTTTTGATAAACCGTCCTAGCTGCTTCTATTAAAATCTCTAACCCCTTATTCTCTCGAATGCTTCCGAAAAATAAAAACACCACTTTTTCTTTAGGAGGAAGCTTGTCTGATACACCAAAATTTTTCAAATGTAAGGGGGCATAGAATGTATTTTTGTTGGGATATTTTGACATGAAAAGACCATGTTGTGTTTTGGAGAAGAGGTGGAAGTTCTTAAATGTCTTAAACACAAATTTATTATAAATGACCATCAACCTCCTGTATGGTATATCAACATGTTCTATGACATCATGTGTCGCACACACAACATTCTTAAGCTTACACAAATACAACAAGGGGTGATAGAAGGGCATTCCAAAAATATTAGAATACACAATGACGGGTTCTTCAATTTTTATCTTTCGGAACAGCTTATAATAGATTGGTATTGTATGAGGGCTCTTGTACTTTACCTTTTGATGAATTATTTCTAACTCTATTTTGTTAAGTTGTGCAAACAAAACCAACTCTTGAATATTGTATCTGTACAAGGAATTATTAAGCGTGATTACAATATACCAGGTTATATCAAAATGTTTAGCTAAGGATGGAACTATGTCTTTGTCAACATCCAAGAAGCTATCAGAAGTAATCCAGCAAATTTTCTTTTTCATCTAATATTAGTTTGTCTCTACCTGAAGATTATATTACATCGCGTATAAACATGAATATATTATAAGATCAATTACTTTTCAATTCTTGAGATAAGAACTTTATTGAGTTAGCCCTCATCGCCTCAACCGACTTATTAACAAGCCTGTAGTCGATTGTTTTTAACCCGTCAAGACTATAACCGTCATCATAAACAATTCTTTCTTCTAAACTACACATAGATAAAAAATCATACACTCTGGAATTAAATTTATTTGGTGCTACAGATAAAAATTGCTTATTCATATTCACTGAAAACGCAGTGCCATGAAAAGAACTTACAACAGCAAAATCTGCATTAAAAAATAAAGATAGAAAACGCTCTGGAGTGGAGAAGTAAAAAATTCTATCACAACTAATCTTTCCTCTAAACCAATCTGTTGTAACAACATAAATCTTCAGTCCTCGTTCCAAGGCAATTTCTTTGGCAAGTTTCTCAACTAAACGGCTATTGGCAACTTCTACTGAATATACTAACAAATAAGGCTCCGTCTTAGTAAAACTATCTTGTTTAGCAAAACCAACCCATTCATCTAGTGATATCAACAAAGTTGGATCTAATACATGAACCGCGTCCTCTATACCAATTTTGTGCAACGATTCAATTGACTGGGCTTCCCTGACCGAAACGCTTTTAAACTTCTTCAGCATTGTGTTCACAGCATCTTTCTCTTTATCACTAAACTCATCTTTACCTATACTTGCGGCATAAGCTAATTTTTTTGAAGCATTGGATTTAACAAAATCCAAGTAAAAAACACCATCTAACCCTTTATTGTATGAGCTATTCCACACCTGATCACTCCCGGCAATGTAAACATCTGCATCCTGCTCTACACCTTGATATAATTTTTCGGAGTAATACTTCCTAGTTACAACTGCATGCTTCTTTAAAAAATTGTGCAACTGCCTTCTTGAAATAGTAACCGTTGTTACCCTATATAAAATGGAAAAAAGGGCTGATACAGGAGTTGATTTCTTCTCTCTCCAAATCTCTTTTATAAAAGGGAAAAATTTCGTCCGCTTTCTTCTGTAATTTAATATTTTCACATCATGTCCAAACTGCTTAATGACTGTAGATAGAGCATACGCTTGCAGATAGGTTCCAATATTCTGATTATCAATAATTGTTACAATAGTTACTTTCATTACTCAACGCATATTTTAACCAAACTGATAAAATTCTATATAAACGAAACGGCCTCATTTGTTTCTCGTCTGGGAGAAGCGGCTACTTTTATTCTATTGGGTAAGTATCCACATGATAAAACTAATGTTATGGTTTCATTATCCGGAATTTCAATTATTCTCCTCAACTTCCTGTCAACCCTAGGAGCAACACTCCAGTTTAACGCACATGATCCTATGCCGTTGTTATGCAGAGCATATATGAAGCTCATTGCAAACATCCCGGAGTTTAAATAGAGCTCATTTCTTTCGTCGGCAAACCGAAATGACGAAACATTTCCTGTAAAAACAACAATAGCATTAGCCAAATGCCCAAAGCCTCTGTTTCCATTTTGAAGAGAGAGTACTTTCTCTTGCGTATCGGCATCCCTGATGATATATACATGATTGGGTTGTCGATTGCAGGCAGATGGCGATTTCTGAGCCAACTCAACACACTCCTTAAACACATCATCCGGAATAATCTTGTCAATATAGTTTCTCACCGTATGTCTGGAACGAGAGAATATTGAAAAGTCAGAATTTCTATGCCGGAAAAAATCTTCTGATGACACCTCTATTTGTCTAATTCTTCGAATATTCCTGTTCTCAAGTAATTGTTGTACTCCTCTCTCGAGCTCACTATCTACCGTATAATCAGCATCACAATGAAATTCCAGATACTCCTCCATTACGCTCAAACAGTGAACAAAGGTATCCCTTTCAACATCAAAATCCTCATTTACATACTCGAGACATAGTTTCATTAATCTGTTCATATTCTCAAATCCAAACCCCACTCGAGGTTCAGGCATAGTCAAGCCCTTTTCGACAACATGATAATAGTAAGTTAACAGTGCTTCATACTTCTGTATTGTATCTATATTTTTATATGAATTGGAGTGTTTTAAATATCTGTTAAGATCATACCAATAACCAATTAACAGGCTTCTGACGAGAAATATTTTCTCAGGGAATATAGATTTCAAAAGACTCTTCAATCGCTTTTTCATTTTTTGAAAGGGGTTATTACATTTTTTATTTTAAAAACCAATCCATACAATAGATGTTTCTTGTGAACTCGTTTGTCATTGGCAAAGGGATTGAAAAGTTTTACCAGTAAAGACGTTAAACTGTATTGGCTTAGCAGTAAAGCCAATCTTTTAATAAGATATTTTTCAAGCCCTATTTCTATTAAGCCTTTATAGGAGGAGTCGTTTAATTCAGATACAAACTGCTTTAGCCAGTAATAATATTGGAACAAACCCTCCACTTTATTTTCGCCATAATTCCCGGCACTTGAGATATTCAGTCCTGAATATCTCCATTTAAACAAGGGCAAATTACAACAAACTACACCATGCTCTTTCGCTAAAAGAAAAGAAGTGGCATGATCACTTCCCCATGCACTTGGAAAATTAACAAACCCACCCTTATCCATTAGCGCCTTTCTTCGGAAAACAAATTCAGGTATATATTGTGACCGCCCTTTACAAATCCGATTCCAAATAAACTCTTCACATGATTCCCACTCCGCACAAGCTGTGCTGTAATCAATCACCACACCATTTGCGTTAACAACCTGAACCCTTGAATGAAAAACATCAACCTTCGGGTATTTATTAATCATTTGCACCATTGAGTATAAAAAGTCCTTATCATACACATCATCATCTGACGCTATCAACACATATTCATGCTCAGCAAACTCTATACATCTATGCCATTGCGCAACTAAATCCTTCCCTCCTAAGTTTCTCTCATTCACATAATATCGTATCCTTTTGTCCGAATAGCCTCCCACAATCTCATCAATATTTTCGGGCGAGGCATCATTAACTATTATCAGTTCAAAATCGCTGTATGTTTGTGACAGAATACTGTCAATACACTCACTAAGAAAGCGAGCCTTGTAAGCCGGTAAGCCGATGGAAAATTTCATAATCTACTACTTAAAAAATACAAATTTCCTTTTTCCTAACAACACTATGTAAACAAAGGCCCATCCAATGTATTCGTAATAGGCAAAAATAGGAAAAGTGAAGATTCCAGTGAAAATAACCCTTACTATTATAAAATAAGCGAAGATATCCCTGAGATAAACAGTGCTACTTTTGCTATTTAGCCTTCGTAAGAGAACAAAATTAATAAACGCAAGAAAAATCAAAAAAACGATCGTCCCTACAACATTAAAATCCAGATACAATTTACCTACAAAGGTCCTAAACAAAAACAAGGGAATGGTTGTAGGCGGAAGATCAGCCTCCGCACCAAAGTTGTACTGCCCGTAAAAAAACTGTGGGGAATCCCAGAATATAGTCCCAAAATTTATGAATGGCTCACTGAAATATGACAGAATCCAGCCAACCATTTTATCAGCTCCAAATCGAGCTTCAGAAATAATCAATATTGCAGAACCAAACAACGTTAGTACACTTAAGACTACAACAATAACAACCCGCTTAACTTTTTTCCCTATAGCTTTAGCGAAGAGCAGATATGATATTGCTATATCACCAAAAAGAAAATAAGCTATTCCTCTCGACCCATAATTCTGCATTCTTATGTACCCTTCCAGCAAAATTAGTGAAAGTAGCAGCAAAGATTTAAAAACCTGCTTATTGTCCTTTGTCAAATATAAAAAAACAAGCATATTGGCCAACGGCGAAAACACATTTGCCATATTAGTTGACCATCCTTTTATTCCCCCCCTTGCTTCAGAGCCATATAAGTAGGCTTCCATCATGTCAGTAACAGAAAATGCATCTTTGATGTTAACAACTACACTAATTCCAAAAAACAGAATGCTTGAATAAAACAGAATATCGCTTTGCTGCTTTGTAATAAATACCGATAGATTCTTCGAATTTATTTTCCATATTGGCATTATAAAGAGCCAAAAGCAAAGATAAAAGAATAGATATGGAGTAATGCTTAGCTTTACACGCTGATATCTTGTCCACGCATATATATCTGTATCAATTACTAATACTGCTGTCAATGCAAAAAAGGCATAAACTAATAATAAAAACAGGTTTATATTAAAGGATCTGTCTCTGTATATTATTATAAGTATAGGTATTAGGAACAATAAGAGATTCACCAAAAGGATACTCATAAACACTACAATTCAAAAGTTATCATAAGATCACTAGTGTCTATTAAAATTAGTTAAAAATAATTCTAACATGCTTATAATCAGAATGTATTTTGCCAAAAACCTTGTCGAACATTTGAAATGGTTACTTTTATTGGTAAACCTAATAGTAGCGTACAATGAACTGTGGCAAATATCTTTTCAGTCAAATTACCGATTCCCTTCCCAAACGATACTTCGAAAGACTCGTTATGAAAGAATGTAATGATAGAACCCAACAATGGGGTTTGACACACTGGAACCAGATGCTCGTTCTGATGTTTGGTCAGTTGGATGGTTGCAAAAGCCTTCGTGAACTGACAGATATTACTTCGGCACATGCGAATAAATCCTTTCACCTTGGCTTTGGGAAGACCCCAATAAACCGGAGCGTGCTTTCCAAGGTAAACCCACTTCGGGATTACCACATTTTTGAAGAGTTCGCCTATTATATGGTAGCTCTTGCTCAGCAGAAACGTATTGACAAGGAATTTGATCTCAATGGGAAATATTACGCTTTTGATTCCACCACCATAGACCTCTGTATGTCTCTTTTTGAATGGGCACGGTTCAGAAGTACCAAATCCGGTATCAAGGTACACACACAACTTGATGTTGTGACTGAGATACCAGTATCGTTCAATATCACAGAAGCTATTGTTCATGATGTGAATGCCATGGACTGGATTAACTATGAGCCGCTTGCCTGCTATATTTTTTGACCGTGACTACTGGGATTTGAATAGGCTGTATCGTATCGAGATGCTCAACTCGTTCTTCATCATACGAGAAAAACAAAAACCGAGGTTTGAGGTCGTAGCGGGAGAAGACTTTCTGGAAAACAATGATAATATCCTCAGAGATCACAACGTGAGGTTCACAACAAAGGGAAACAGAGAAAACTATCCGTCCGAAATCAGGAGAATAGTATATTATGAACCTGAACTCAAACGGACTTTCACCTACTATACCAACAATTTCTTTCTGAAAGCCAAGAACATTGCCTTCCTTTATAAAAACAGATGGACTGTAGAGACGTTTTTCAAATGGATGAAGGGACACTTGCGCATCAAGTCTTTCTGGGGCAATACTGAGAATGCGGTTAGGATACAGGTTTACGTGGCTATCATAACGTACTGCACTGTTGCAATCATTGAAAGAGAGCTTATACTCAACAGAAGAATATATGAGGTCATGAGAATACTGGGCAGCTCTCTCCTGACAAAAGACAATATAAAGGACCTGTTCCAGCCTGTAGAGGCGGAGCAAACCCAAGATTACGGACAGCTGCAATTGAAGTTCGATGATTATTAACATTAATTAACAGCCGCTAGCGATTGATTCTTAACACTCATAAATATTTTAATCATTCCAGAGCAAGTTATTACTCACCTTATTAAACTTTTTTGCTTGCTCAAAGCTAGTTATCCTCCTTCTGATTCAAAAACATAATTACCTACCGCTTTTAAAAAACCCTTTTACCAGCTGAGTATCAACCACTCTGAACATAATCAATAGTATTAAATAGATAATTCCCCAAACAACGGTATTCATTATTAACTGAACAAGTAATGAGCCTGTTTCAATTTTCATCAGATATACTATGACAAACACAACAAACCCCAAACCCGTCGGTATAATAAATGACTTAAACACTCTCATTGATTTTAATCCTAACACTCTGTTATTGAAACACAAATAATAAAATGACATCTGAATAATAATATATACCAAGTAGCCAATTACCGCTGATCCAACCCCGTATATATTAGTCAGAACTGCATTAATAACTATCGACACAACACAGGAAATAGCTGAACTGTAAACCAACATC
>CAYFTB010000121.1:0-7464 GCA_964345875.1 uncultured Proteiniphilum sp. | reverse complement strand
GGTAATCTTAATATTGAAGCACCGGATTTATCATCCTATAATTTATTAAATGCGAGAGAAAAATTAGAGTTTGAAAAGGCTGCTGGATTATATACATCCATTAATGCTAATATGGAACAAGAACTTCTTGATTTATATAATCAACGTAAAATTGATGCTGAAAGAGGCGTTGACACATATTGGATAAAATACCCAGTTAGAGTAGGATCTGGACATAGGCACAGCTTACGACTTGAGGGTGGCGATGAAGGAATACGTTATGCTGCTGGCTTAGCATATAATAATGTTATGGGAGCAATGAAAGGTTCGGAAAGAAACACATTCAATGGTAATGTTTTTTTACAGTACAGATTTAAGGACTTAATCTTCCAAAACGATTTACAGATATCCCACACCAAAGCTTTAAATTCACCATACGGCACATTTCAAGATTTTGCCCGTATCAATTCTTACTGGACCCCGTATGACGAGAAGGGAAGTATTCTGAAAAGACTCGAGGACTTTTATTATGTTAGCGAAGGTAGAACAAATAAAATATATAGTCCTCTATATGACGCTATCCTTCCTCAAAGGAATGACAGTAAAAATCAACAAATAACAAACAATTTTTCATTAGAGTGGAGATTCTCAAATGATCTAACTTTAAGAGGTAGATTAAGTTTGACCAATCAAACGAACCGTTCAGATAGATATATATCTGCCAAAGCTACAATGTTTGATGGATATAGAGGCGATGATCTTAATCGTCGTGGAAGATATACTTACGGAACTGGCGAATCATTTAGTTATGAAGGAGATATAATATTAAATTATTCAAAGTTATTAAAAGATAAACATCTAATTAGCACAGGTCTTGGATATAATATTAGTGAAAACAGAGATGAGAACTATACTGTTGTAGCAGAGGGAATATCCAATATAAATATGGACTTTTTGGGTATGGCAAGCCAGTATTATAAAGATGGTGCACCAAGTGGTTGGGAAGGAATAACAAGACGCGTGGGCGTAGTATTCACAGGGAACTACACTTATGACAATCGTTACTTTGTTGATATTTCTGCTCGCGGAGAAGGTTCTTCAAAATTTGGCTCCGACAAAAGATTTGCACCATTTTGGTCAACTGGTATTGGATGGAATTTACATCATGAAGACTTTTTACGTGGAAACCAATATCTTAATGTTGCAAAATTAAGAATGTCGTATGGCACTTCTGGTTCACAAAATTTTAGTCCATATCAAGCTCTGACAACCTTTAGAGATTATAGTGGAGGAAATTATCGCACTTGGAACGGAGTTTATCTATTAGGTTTAGGAAATAAAGATTTGGGGTGGCAATCAACCTACCAAGTAAATTTGGGAGCTGAGTTAGAAATGCTTAATCGATACCTTAGAGTAAACTTTGATGTTTACAATAAAATTACGGATAATCTACTTGCTGATATCAATCTTCCTTCATCAAGCGGATTTACCACATATAAAGCTAATGTTGGGAAAGTAATGAACAGAGGTTTCGAGACCACTCTAAATGCTTTCCTCATTCGTAGCAAAGAACATGATCTCACGTGGTCAATAGGCGGTTCTATGATTCATAATTACAATGAGATTATGGAAATTTCAAACTCTCTTCAGTACCTAAATGAACAGCTATTGAAAGAGTCGAATGTAAATCCAAGTTTTATGTTTAAGGAAGGCGAATCAATTAATACTATCTATGCTGTTCAATCCAAAGGTATCGATCCAAGTAATGGACGTGAAATTTACATAAAGGCAGATGGTACTGAAACTTATACTTGGGATCCCAAAGATAAGACAGCTGTTGGAATAAATCTTCCAAAATATCAAGGAAATCTAAATACAAGTGTAAGATTTAAAGGTGTAACGCTAAATGCTGTATTCTCATACAGATTTGGTGGGCAAATGTATAATCACACTTTAGTGAACAAAGTTGAGAATATCTATCCTTATGATAATGCTGATAAGCGAGTTTTGTATGACAGATGGAAAAAGCCTGGTGATAAAGCATTTTTCAAAAGTGTTGCAGACAGAACAACAACTAATGCAACCAGTAGATTTGTAATGGATGAGAACACTTTAGACTTAAGAACTGTATCGCTTGGATATGAGTTTCCAATAGAATGGATTAAAAAGAATATAGGATTAGAATATTTGTCCTTAACAGGATATACCGAAGATCTGTTCTATATTTCAACCATCAAACAAGAGAGAGGGCTTTCGTATCCCTATTCTAAAAAATTCTCTTTATCTGTAACAGCAAGATTTTAAAAAACAATAAAAATAGAAGTTATGAAGTTTAAAAATATATTACTGTTATTGATTATTTTATCTTTTACCAATTGTAATGATTGGCTTGATGTTAACCCTCGACAAGAGATGAAAGAATCAATACTTTACAAAAGCGAAGAGGGGTTTAAAAGCACATTGATCGGAGCATACCTTCAGATGGGAGAGGCATCTCTGTATGGTAGGAATACATCAGTATATTTTCCTGAAATGTTGGTACATCATTGGACTCTGCCCACCAGTACTGGAAGCACAAATTATGCATTAGGAGTGTATGATTACACTTATAGTGGGGTTGAAGATTTAATAGAATCAATCTGGTCGAAATACTATAAAGTGATTGTCCATTTAAATAATTTACTTAGCTCGTTTGATGAAAATGTTATTTCATTTACATACAATAATGATGACATGATAAAAGGGGAGGCATTGGGGTTAAGAGCATTTCTACACTTAGACTTATTACGTTATTTCGGACCAATACCCCAATTTGCATCTGCAGACCAAAAGACAATACCATACATAACGCAAATGACAAAAAATCCGAACCTATTAATTTCTCATAGCTGGGCAGAAGTAATCGATCAGTTAGAAAAGGATTTGAACGATGCCGAAAGCTTTCTTAAAGATGTAGATCCTATCAGAACGGGTGAAGACACCCCCGAGGATGAATGGCATTATCTTTATAGAGAAAACAGGTTCAATTATTACGCTGTATTAGCAACCAAAGCTCGATTTTATCAATGGATTGGCGATAAAGATAACGCAACAAAATATGCTCAAATGGTAATAGATGCATTAGACGAATCAGAGAAACCAGTATTTAAACTCTCTGATGAAAGTGAGTATACACCAGGACTTAGTAGTGCCAATCTGATAATGTATAGCGAAATGATTTTTGGGGTGCATAATTCTAAGTTGCAAGATATTATGAAAGGATTATTTGCCACTGAGTCAGCATCATTGACTCAATCACCAGCAAACATACGAGTTGCTTTCGAAAGTGGACAACACCCAGATGATATAAGAAACAAGGATAGAAGATATTGGGAGGAAAAGACATACCAGCATTCTGCAACAACTAATCACTATTATAAATATATTGGCAATGAATTGGGTATTGCCCCATCAAACGTAATCCCAATATTAAGACTCTCCGAAATGTACTTTATACTTATTGAAAATCTAACATATAGTGAAGCTATTGACTATTTTATTGAGTATAGAATTGCACGTAGTATGAGCTCTTTTATTGATGATGAGCTAACAGACAAGGATATGCTACTTGCACAATTAGAAAAGGAATATAGAAAAGAGTTTTTTGCGGAAGGACAAATGTTTTTCTACAATAAGCGTAAAGATATTAAACTCTTGACTTGGCCAACATCATTTACGCTTCCTGAAAATGCTTATAATATTCCATTACCAAAAAGCCAGACTTCTTTTGAATAATTAAAAAAATGCAGAAATGAATAAATTCAAATTTATCATATTAATAACTATTGCTCTAATAGCAGCATCCTGTTCACAATTTGATGCTATAGAGTATGAGAATGACCCAGCTATTTACTTTGCAAATGAGCAGAATGGACAAAGGGATAGTCTAAATCATAGCTTTTTTATTGTACCTGGGGATGGACCTGACACAGTGTATCTTGATATAAGAACTATGGGATATCTATCAAATATTGACAGAACAATCAAGATTATTCAAACTAATGCAGGTGATGAAAATGCTGCTATAGCTGGCGTTCATTACGTGCCATTTGATGACCCCAAGGTCTCAAAGTACTTTATAATCCCCGCAAATTCTGCCAAAATGAATGTTCCTATAATCCTCCTAAGAGACGAAAGCTTAAACCTCAAACAAGTAAGGCTTGAGCTTGCAGTTGCAGAAAATGAAAATTTCCGACCCGGTATTGAGAGGTGGCGAAATTTTGTTATAAAGACTACAGCGCAAGCAACGAAACCAACAAAATGGGATAGCAGGTGGAAGTACCATTTTGGTGCAAGCTGGGGCTCTGTTAAAATGAAATTTATAATTGATCATACAGGTTATACTGAATGGGATATTGTGCCTAGCGACTACGGATATTTGACATTTTTAAGATCAAAAGTATTAGATGCGTTTCAACAATACAATCAAAACAATCCTGACAATCCATTAAAAGAGGCGGACGGAACTTTAGTATCGTTTACAAGTTAACTCAAGTAATACGCAGTATGGTAATTTCAAGTAATAAACTATCAAAATGATATAAACTATAATAATCCAAGATTAGAAAATGAAAAAGATAAGAATATTATTACTTTTTGCATTAATTTTAAATGCGACTTCCTGTTTTGATGATATTGGCAATTATGACTATACAACTAAAGAAGACGTTATTCCAATAACCATCTCAGGAGTAAGAGATACTACAATTTCAGTAGGAAATACACTCGAAATCACACCCATATTAAATAATATGGACAACGAAAATCGTTATGTATATCTGTGGTATGCATCGCACCAGCAAACAGCAGGATTTGCACCAAGAAGAGATACACTTAGCTTGGAGAAAAATTTATCTGTCACTTTAAAAATGGAGGCGGGAACATATAATTTAGTATATGAAGTGAGAGACCCAAAGTTAGATGTTTATGTACGTGCCCAATCTACATTACGAGTAAGTGCCAGTAGCATAAATGCAGGATGGTATGTACTGAAAGATATAGATGATGAAACAGATTTTGACTATATTAAATTGGATGGTTCTGAAACAACAAACGATGTGTTAAGGAATATAGGAGGATATCAAGAATTTAGTGATGGACCAGCTATGTTCGGAAATCAGCAGCTCAAAGGAAAAGCTATTAAAATGATTTGGCAAAACACAGGATATCGCCATGAAGTTAAAAAACAAGATGGCACTATTAGTACATTAATTAATCAAAGAGCATATCACATTTTAACTGATAAAGATTTCAAAACCTTTAATTCAGATAATCTGTATTTATTTAAAAATTTTGAGAACCAATTTTATGAAGCACCACCCGCAGCACCACGAGACATTTGCTTTGTCTTCTTTGACTTATATCTACTTAATAACAACAGAGCCCATTCTATTTATGGTATGTCCTCAAATGTTGGAAAATTTGCTGCTCCCAAAACGAGCTCAATAAGTCCTAATCACAATTTATATTCAAGTTTAGGAGCAGGACTATTTGGTGCAATAGTATTTGACAAAACTACTCGTAGCTTTTTCTCTACCTCTTCAAGTGGTGCTACATTGGATAAAATGGCTTCACCCCCTGCAGATAGTGAATTGCCATCTCTTACTGAAATGGAGTATGACTTAATCAATCTATTAGAAAGAAACCCTAGTAGTGCTGCAATAAGTGGATATTGCTTGATGAAGAAAAATAATTCTCAAGATTATTATATTGGGTATATTCCCAGCACATATGGAGATACAGGGTATCTGTTCAACTCATTTAAAAAGGTACCAGAAAATGCTAAAATGCCTACAGCCCAAGTGAAATCAGTACCACTGGTAGCAAGCTGTATTTATTTTGGAAATGATAATGTATTATCATATTACTTAGATGCAACTGATATAGAAAACAATGAAAAAGTAATTTACACATTTGCAGCTGGTGAAAAGATAGCATTTATAAGTAATCCCAAATCGGACACTCTAATTGTACTAACTAATAGCACATCAGGCTGGAAGCTGTATGGTTTCCCAATTGTAGGAGCAACACCAGATATCGTTGCTGAGCCTTCATTTATATATTCTGGCGAAGGAAATGGAAGGTATGTAATGTATCGTGCTTCTTAAAAAGAAAATATTAAACTATTAAATTTACAAAAATGAAAAAGTATTGTATCACATCGATTTTCTTACTATTATCATTTATAATCTCATCTGCATCGCCAGTTATTATTCAGGGAAAATGGGACAGAGCAGGAAAAGATGTTTCATTGTATCAGATAGTTTCAGGACGACTTGAAACGGTTTCAACTTTCGTGCTACAGAAAGACCGATCATTTGGCTTTGTAATATCTCCTGAAGAAGAAGAATATTATGTCGTGGGGTCAGGCAAACCCCAAGCAAAAATAGACAAGTACATGTTTTATTTTAAACCTGGAGATCAGCTAAACGTAGAGATTACAGAAGACTCTTATAAATTAGTTGGAGAAAATTCGGCAGAAAATAAGGTTATAGAACAATGGCACAACATGACTCAACCACTTGAGTCTATGTCTGTATATTTCTTTAAGAATCACTCTACTTACGTTGATTTTTTCCCCTTATTAGATGATTTTATTGAAAAAAATGATTTCGATATAAATACTAATAACAATACTTTCAATAACTCATTCAAGAAAATGAGCAAACTTGATTTATTAAGTATTGCATTAAATTTTATTTTTACACCTCGATCTGCTCATCCACATATCGATGACTATCCTGACTATTACAGACAAGTGAAAATTCCAGATATTACTAAAGACGACTTCTTATTAAAGTACCCTTTCGGTGCCTCAGTACTAAGACAATTACTAAGCACAAAAGTTATTCATGATAGCAAAGATATACAACCTTCTTTAGAAGAAGTATTATCTCTTTTAGGAGACAATTCGATTAAAGGAGAGTATATTTTAAGTCAAGCTGGAGGATTAAAGAGTTATTTAGGATACAAGGATTTAATAGAGCCTAACAAACAGTTTCTCGTGACAGAAGACCAAGTAAATAGAGCAAAAGAGATTGAAGCTAAATTAGCGTCAGAACAAAAAGAAGGAGAACCTGCAATAAACTTCACATACAATGACGTCAACAACAAAAGTATTTCTTTAACTGATTTCAAAGGAAAAGTGGTTTTGGTAGATGTGTGGGCAACATGGTGCGGTCCATGCAAAACAGAACTACCACACTTAATTGAGTTAGCAAAAGATTTTACAGGAAAGGATCTTGTTGTGATGGGCGTTTCAGTAGATGAGGAGAAAGACTACAACAAGTGGAAGGAGTTTGTTAAAGCAGAAAATCTACCAGGCATTCAGCTATTTGCTAATGGATTTGGCAGTGATATTGCCAAGTTTTATGGAATAAATGCAATACCAAGATTTTTACTCTTTGATAAAAAGGGGAATATTGTATCTAAAGATGCGCCCCGCCC
>CAYFTB010000120.1:0-7518 GCA_964345875.1 uncultured Proteiniphilum sp. | reverse complement strand
AATAATATTCACTTTGAATAGCTCAAAGTCACTATTAGAATATAAGCTACAAGTTCAAATGATTTTTCGAAGTCCACTTAAAATATAGAATATATTTTCACTATCTTTGATTAAATCAAATGATAGCATCTATATGAATTCACACTATAAAATTACATCTAAAACTTTATCTATAGTTGTACATGTTTCGGAAATGCTCACTAGGTTCTGGAGGATATCTGAAAGCAGCGCGAAATGAAAATGCTCAATGGTTATTTTCTGAAACATTTGTAGTGACACTCAAACCGCAAGTTAATGTAACGCCCAATACTTCAATTCAGTATTATGCGTTTCCATTTAAATCAGTCGCAAAGTGTAAACTAGCAGCCGATACAAACTCATTTACCAAAGTCGAGCGTTTTAGAGAATTGGCAGATCAAGACCTCTCCTTTCAGAATGGCACATATACCGCCAATTTGGGAAGTGGTGTCCTGCCATTTACAGATCCTAATTTTAGTTTTAATGAGTTTTGATCCAACCTTGTGGATAGCTAGGAATACCTTGCAGGATCAACATTGTAATTAGTTTGGGGTCACAACCGTGCAAATTTAGACGATAAATATCGCTTTGGCTGGATCAGCAATTTATCTCGTTTGTTCGATCTGTCAGCACATAATACTTTTATGATTAAGATTAACTTATTGGGTTAGCCTATACAGAGCAGATTATACTTTGAAATAATTATCAAAAAGATGGGCTACCAGACATCTTATTAGTGAAAGTAGACATGAAATATAAACACCAAAATCATGTTTTATAAAATAAAGCCTTATATCTTTGTAGCGAAAATATCCCACATTTATATGAAATTAAAAAACTATAATGCTACATATTCCCCCTTTAGGAGTTTTACAAGGGATGAATGGAAGATTTTAGAAGACCACCCGCAATTTCCTATTGCTGATATTAATCTAAAAGAATTGCATGGCCTGAACGAACCGCTAAATATGGAGGAATTGGAAGAGATCTATATTCCACTTATTAGGCTTTTGCAGATACATATTACACATTATCGCAATCTTCATATCGAGCGAGAAGAATTTTTCAATAATCCTAGTCAAAGTATTCCTTATATTATCGGAATTGCTGGAAGTGTGGCAGTGGGTAAAAGCACAACAGCAAGAGTATTGCAAAAACTTTTATCTATGCTCCCTGAAAAGCCAAAAGTAGAGCTTATAACTACCGATGGTTTTTTATATACTAATAAAGAACTAGAGGAAAGAGGAATGCTTAATAAGAAAGGATTTCCAGAAAGTTATGATGCAAAAAATCTTTTAGCCTTTTTAGCAGCGGTAAAGTCTGGCAAAGAAGTTCTTGAGGTTCCTGTCTATTCTCATTTATATTATGATGTGATGGAAAATCAAGTGCAAGAAATTAAGAAACCTGATATTTTAATAGTTGAAGGGATAAATGTATTGCAAGTGACATTAAGCAAAAAACCACGAAGACGAGTGTTTGTATCAGATTTCTTTGATTTTTCGATATATGTAGATGCCGCTGAAAAGAATATTAAACAATGGTATTTAGAGCGTTTCAAAAAATTACAACAAACAGCTTTTACCAATCCCGAATCATATTTTCATAAATATGCATCATATGACGAACGTGAACTTATGGATTTTGCCAATGACGTATGGGATGAAATAAACTGCCCTAATTTGACTCAAAATATTTTGCCTACACGCTTCAGAGCTGATATGATATTGGAAAAAGGGGAACATCATTTTGTGAGGGGTGTTCGGATAAGAAAAATATAAATGGGGATTAAATGTCTAAACTATATAACCCCCAAAAAATTATTTGTCTGTACTTAATACTATATTACTGTCTAACTCCATAAAATGAGCTGCTGCATTCAAAAAGTGAGCAGTAATCCAAAACACTGTCCAATCTTCTGCATAACCACCTCTAAACTTATAAATATCATGCATGTTCCCTCGTTGAGCAAAATTTGTCTGCTGCAGTTGTTCTCCATGAGATCCATACGGATCAATCATCTGACCACATGAACGATACATAAGTAATGATATTTTTTTAATTGTTTCTTTGTTAAGATACAAGCCCAACTTGTATAACCAAGGTGCATAGTTTACTCCATAAACATCTAGGTGCATATTTTGAGGCGAAACAGTGGTCCAACCTCTTGTCTTGAAATTATAATTACCCAAACGCGATGGGGGCATTTGAATATCCCAAACCACAGTATAACTTAGGGTTACGTAAGCTGCATGTTCTGCCGCTTTTAGATACTTTTCATCTCCACTAATATCATACATTGATATAAACGCTTGAAATGCGGCCCAAGCTCCTTCTTTATCTTCACCTGTTGCATCAAGTGTACCACCCCAATATGGTTCTACCATATTGATATGTCTTTCGATATAATGATCGGCTATTTTTGAAGCGGCATCATAATATAGCTGATTGCCAAAAAGCTGATAAGCAATAGTTAATGGAGCTACCAAAAACCCCTCATTTGTTGAAATAGGATACCACGAATTATTAAGTACTCTGTGGGCATGAAGATCAGAAGCTTTTATGATAAACCCTTCCCATTTACTTATATCAAAATAACTGCTTCCCCTAGCAGATTGAATAGCTTTAGAGAAATTATACATACCTTGGCCTTGTGACAAAAAATCTTGTCCACTCCAGGTGTTGTTATCTACATCATAAATAAGATGAAAACCGGTCTCATTGAAAGGGGATGTTGTGAGATGGTCTAGAGATTTTTGAATCTTATCATTCCACTTATCATCATCTATAAATTGATAAAGATTTTGCATAGCATATCCAAGTGATGCAGCCTGTCCACACCATCCAAATACAAACTTTTTACTCAGAGAGATAGGATACATACTAAAACCAGCTGACTTTTCATTTTCAATATAACGAGACTCAGCAAACTTATATTTGTCTTTTATTATTTGTTGAAAAGTGGGCATATCATCGCTATAGAATGGTCTGAATATATCTAAGCTAGCATCAACTGACGACATAAACCCCGCACCGTGTTGAATTGCTTCTGAAGCTTCTATAAAAAATGTTTTCTCAATAATAGCACCTGGCTCTACATTCATATATGTATCACCATATCTCAAAGCATCTTTACCTCTCTGAAGTGATTTTGCATAGCTCATTTTATTATTCCACGCAACTGGACCAGAAAATAATCCAACCTCAGTATTATTGTCTAGTGCTATAGCCCCTAATGACCACCATTGATCAGGAACATTCCCATAAGGAACGGTTGAAGGTATAGAGTGAAGACCAACGGAATAAACATGGTTATTAATTTCAAATTCAACCGAAACAAATGGCATAGAAAAGCGATGCTCTTCAAATAGTGCATAAGGTGCATTTTGTTTGTTAAATGTCGGCATATTACCTCCATTCTTATATCCCGATGGATTACCATAATACAAAATACTAGGCATAAATACCTTTTCAGAATAAATCGGTGTTTGCCAACGCAAAGACAATGTAACACTATCTAGTTCATAGTCACTTACCCACTCATAACGTCTAATACACTTAATCTTCTCTCCCTCTTTTCTATATGCATCTCTAAGCAACCATATACCATTTTGTAGTTCAATTCTTCCATGCAAAATTGTCCAATCATTTAACCTCTCTATACTATCAGCATAAGTGTGATACCAATTATCTGGCCAATCATTATCCCAACTTAATGCTACAGACCACTGCCCATCCTTGGGCAACAACAAGACATCATTATCATCTACCGTAAAGCGTGGTATAAATTTACTATCAACACGATCAACTTTTAGTTCTACTGCTCTACTTGAGAAAATAGTAGTTATAAACAACAAAATCAAAAATATCTTTCTCATAATACACTATATTTATATTTTACGAAAATAACCACATTTCAAATATGCCCCTCCTTAAAATTAATCGGATGATCAATGTCGTGATATGTCTTTTCGAAAAGAGTAAAAGTGTTGCGTTCAATATTCAATACATCTTGAATTGCTGCAAAGAACTGTTCAGACGTAACTCTGGAAGAACAAGACGCTAGAACAAGAACGCCTCCCTTGGACACTAAAGCTGCGCCCAACGAAGCCAATTGACGATACTTCTTTATAGCAAGGTCAATTTCAGCTTCAGCTTTAGCAAAAGAAGGGGGATCAATCACAACTATATCAAATATGGATTTATTTTTATGCATATACTCAAGAATCTCAAAAGCATCTCCAGCAAGTGTATTATGGCGTCCTGAAAAAGAATTAAGTTTAGCATTTTGAGCAGCTAGTTCTAATGCTTGTTTGCTTATATCAACACTTGTAACCTCCTTTGCTCCGGCATACAGAGCATGAACTGAAAAACCACCAGCGTAAGCAAATACATCTAACATTGTTTTACCTTTTGAAATAAGCCCTACTTTTCTTCTATTTTCACGATGATCTAAAAAGTATCCTGTCTTATGTCCCTTTATAACATTGGCCGAAAATAATACTCCATGCTCTTTAAAAACGACCTCTTCACTTCCTAATTTTCCATATAGAACTTGACCGTCATAAAAAACATTATTACCTACACCTTGTAAGTTTCTGCTTAATCTTAATACAATTGTTGAACAATCAATCATCTCAACAATAGATTTAAGAATAGTTTTAAGGTAAGGAAACCAAATTTCAGAATACAACTTTACGACCAAAACATTATTATAAACATCAGCAATTAAACCAGGCAAATCATCATTTTCACCAAATATTAATCTATAGCTATTTGTGTCTGTTTGAAGGAGTGGTCGTCTTACCAACAAGGCTCTCTTTACAATATTAGAAAAGAAGTCTTTATTTATAGTGATTCCGCTATAATAGTGAAGCATCTTGATGGAGATTGGTGAAAGAGGATCATAAAGCCCCACCCCCATAACTTTATTGGTTTTGTTACGAAATAGTATTGCTATATCTCCTGGATTTCCTCGCTTATTAATCTTGTCAATACTATCCGAATATATCCAAGGGTGTGGCGATTGAAGTAATTTTTTCTCTAATGATGGCTTGAGTTTTACAGCTAATTTCTGCGGATTAAAAACGGGGAAATCTATATTAAACATATGTAATAAAAAAATGACTAATATAAAAATGATAACACAATCTCATCACTTCTATAGCTATTAAAAACAAATATTATGTTTTTTATTTCTCTTTCTCTTTTACGAAACTATCAGGGAAAGTAACAGGAAAAAGTTTTTCTCCTCCTCTTAATCGGATATATGTTGAAAAACTTCTTTTTCCTTCTTCTAGTGTTATAATTCTGCAACCGTTGTTACCTAGATTACTATAAACAGTGTTGCCTCCACTAAAACGACCATAAGCAAGTGCTATTCCCATATAGTTACCGATATAATCATTATCATGATCATGTCCTACAAAAGTACCTATAACATCACCTGATTCTACCATTGCTGCGTGCATTCCTGTATTAATTTTCCCGTTACATTCAGTCTCTTTAAAATTACCTATCAAATTATCCTTATTTGCGCTCATTATAGGATATTCGGCTAATGGTATATGAAAAAACGCAAGAGCTCGATATGGAGTACCGGCATTTAGGGAAGTGTATGCTTTACTTTGTTTTCGATACCAATCAACCTGTTCATGATTAAACCAATCATAAGACCATCCCACTCCTTTATGCGATTCATTATACGAACCAGAATCCATAAAATAAAGTAGAGTTTCAATCTTATCAATATTATCTGAGGTTCGAACTTCTAATACATAATTGCCCTCTCCTTTTAGATTTTTATCTCCATGAACAGCTACACAGTGAGGTTTAGTAATGAGATAGTCCATTATCTTTGTTCTTGACCAATCATGTTCGTCATCATGATTTCCATAAACAAATGCCCATGGAATGCCACGCTCAATTACTGGAGCAAGAACAGCGTCAAAACAATCTTTGGCTGGTTTTGCCCAAACCAAATCACCAGTAAATACAACAAAGTCAGGGCTCTCATTTTCTAACACTTCATTAATAAGGATGATGGCAGTATCTGAAGCTGCAACATTTGGTTGATAATGAATATCTGTAAACTGAATTATCTTAAAATTCTCTCCAGACTTAAATTGTAATACCTGAGATTTTAATTCAGGAGCTAATAATATAAGTAAAGCTACTAATAATAAATTCTTTCGCATAATATTATTTTTTTGTCAGAAACTATCCAAAATCACAATTTATATTTTAAACATTCCTGTTGACACATGCCCATTTGAAATAGCATAGAATGTCAGACCTGATATAGTTTTTACTCTAGTTTTTGAAATTATATTTTTCCTGTGAGAGAGCACAGTATTAAGACTTATATTAAGCTTATTAGCAGTCTCTTTATTTGTATTTCCCTGTACAATAAGTTTTAAAACCTCCACTTCCCTATTTGTCAATTGACATTCTCCACCAACATATTTATGTTCTTCACTAAAAATTTGGCTAAGATTTTCAATATTAACAGAATCAAGCTCTTCAAGCTTTGGCCTTACCAACAAATTGAAAATATTATTGAGAACTAGCAATTCATTTTCAAGCAAGTCTATCGAAAAAATCACAGCATACGCCAGATTGTGGTTATAATTTCCCGAAATATGTTTTATAAGAATATTTTTCAAATCATGCAACAGGTCGTATGGATATTCGGTCATATGCTCCAACCCCTGATTATAATGATTATCAAACTCTGTTTTAAATTTATAAAGAATATTATGCAACATCTTCAACTCCTCATTATCTCCATTTCCCATAGCTATTAGTGGCGAGAAGTGTTTCTCAATGTTTGGAATTGAAGATTGTGTTAGATTATCGATTGTAACTTTCACATAGTCTAAAACATCAGAAACATCAAACAAGCAATAATCATCATCCACACACAAATTTTTATCTATGTACAATCTAAGAATAGTAACAAAAAAGTAAACATTAATATTATTCTCCTTACAAACGGCAACTATCGTCTTATCTCCCAATCCCAAGCCGATTCCAAACCTATTAATCACTGGAATTAGATGGATTTGAGATGTTAGTAGCTCAGAAAACACCGTATGCTTTGTTATATGTGTCATGTTCTATTATTAATAGTTTATTTATATACTTTCTTAGATGTAAATTCTCTGATAAAATGTCTTACTGCATCAAATGGGTGACTTAGCAACATTCTAGGGCCTGAGTATCTCATTACTGTCCTTATTTTTTGCCGCATATCTTTTTTATAACAATGGATAGGACAATCTCCACAAGTGGGTTTGTCATTTCCATAGGGACAATTTTCGAGCCTCATTATAGCATAGTTTTTCAATGCTTCACATTCCTCACAAAGAACTAATTTGCTCGAATGCTTATCTTTACAAAACAGCTGTATCATTTTGACAACTATTTTCTTTTCATTTTCATTCATCGTGTATTTCTATTCCACAACCTAAACATCAATTCTCAAAAGTACATTATTTCAAA
>CAYFTB010000119.1:0-7523 GCA_964345875.1 uncultured Proteiniphilum sp. | reverse complement strand
ATAATTGTTGATGTGGTGAGTTGATAAGATGATTGGCAAAACAATGGTGAGTTGACAGAATAGATTTTTTATAGGGGTTGAGGAAACAGGATAGATATAAACTAGTCAGAGAAAAAGGCTAGACACAGGATTTTGGAATTATATTTTTATTCTATTGAGAAACAAATATCGTTATGATATAATGAAAGATGTTAATTTATAACGATAAACGTTATTTAATACCCTTGAGGTGATATCAATGATTAGAATAAAATTGTCAGAACTATTAGGCAAAAACAAGATGACAAGAAAAGCACTAGCTGAATTAGTAGGTGTGCGCCCAAATACAATTGGCGATTTGTACCATGAGAGAATAAAAAGGATTGATTTGGATTTGCTTAATAATATCTGTCGGGTTCTTGGTTGCGACCTAACTGATTTACTAGAATATCAACCAGACAACGAAGAAGAAAAATAGCATAACTAGAAAAGGTGATAAGATGAGATATTTAGGCAGCAAAGCGAAATTGCTGAATACGATAGAAGATGTTATTGAAAAGTATAATATCGAAGGATATACGTTTGGAGATTTATTTGCAGGTACTAGCTGCGTTGGAGATTATTTTAACGATAGGTATAAGATCCAATCTAATGACTTTCTATATTTTTCTTACGTAATAAGCAAATCAAAATTAAATAATAGCAGAATTCCGTCTTTTACAAAATTTACTAAAGAATACAAAAGTAATATTTTCGATTGGCTTAATTCCCTTGAATTTACACCAGATAGTAATTATTTTATTTATAATAATTACACTCCGATTGGCGGAAGAATGTTTTTTACAGAAGATAATGGGAAGAAAATCGATGGTATTAGAATAAAGATTGAGGAACTTTATAGAGAACAAACTATTTCTGAAAATGAGTATTATTTTCTATTAGCTTCTTTAATTGAAAGTACCACTAAGTTTTCAAATACTTCAGGTACTTATGAAGCATTTTTTAAATTTTGGGATCCGAGGGCGACAAAAGATTTTGTCTTGGAACCACTTGAGATGAATGAACAAGAACTTTTTGCCGAAAACGATGTTTATAATGAGGAAACGAATAGTTTAGTAAGGCGAATTGAAGGAGATATAGCATATATTGACCCTCCATATACTGTAACCCAATATGTATCAGCTTATCATATGTTGGATACTATTGCTAAATATGATTCACCCGATATAAAAGGTATAGGTGGAAAAAGAGGTAGGGGTAATAAAAACTCGTTATATGCTCAGAGAACAAAGGCATTAAGTGCCTTCGAAGATTTGTTTAGACAGATTAACTACAAGCACGTATTGGTGAGCTATAGTAACCAAGGACTGGTTAGTTTAGATGAGCTAGTTGATTTGGCTAAGTTATTTGCTAAAGATGGAGAAGTATACATAGAAAGTATCGACTACAGGGAGTATCAGAATCATCGGTCAAGTAAAAAGAGGAACGGTGAATCCCTCAATGAAGTGGTAATATATTTTCAAAAAGATTTATCTCTAAATAAATCACCACTCAATTATTCTGGCAGTAAGGACACTTTGCTTCCAGCAATAATAAAAGAACTCCCTCCATCTGTGAATACTTTTGTAGATGTTATGGGGGGTGCATTTAACGTTGGTGCTAATATCGTTGCTACAGATTGCGTTGTTTACAATGAACTCAATCCTTATGTCTATGGAATTATTGAATGGCTTTTAACAACGGATAAAACTGAAATTATTAAAGCCATAGAAGAAGGTATAGCTAAGTACAAGTTGGAGAAAGGTGAGAAGGAACCATTTGATAAACTTAGGTCAGATTATAATGAAAGGGATAATTCACCATTAAATTTGTATTTGCTCCACATGTATTCATTCCAAAATATGATCAGATTTAATGGTAAGCATAAGTTTAACACTCCGATTGGGGTAGCAGGTTACAGCGAAGATATAAAACAACGAATACTAAACTTTAAAGTTAAAACTAAAAATCTAAAAATGATGAATGTTGATTATACAACAATAAACTGGAGTGAATTTCCTCCAGATACGGTTTTTTATTTTGATCCACCTTACTTTATTACAAGTGCTGCCTATAACGATGGCAAGAGGGGCATGAAGGGTTGGTCTGCCGATGAAGAGTTAGAACTTTTAAATACATTAAGCCATATTGATTCATTGGGATATAAATTCATTCTATCGAATGTAATGCACCATAAAGATAGAACAAACCATCTTCTTCAAAAATGGGCAGAAGAGCACAAATTCCGTGTGATTGAAATAGGTACAAGTGGTTGGCGGTATTCAAAAAATGAAGTCTTAATAGTAAATTATTAAGGGGGGCGGGCTTGTTGAATCATATTCTTGTTTTACCAGAAGAGTTTGAAACTAAATTAAACGAAGCGCATGCAGATAGTGATATTCATGAAAAGTGGCTTCAAATCGGTGTCGATACAGTTCAAGATATGATAAATAGAGTTATATCTGAAATGAACGAAAGGTTTCCCAAATTGAGCATTATCAATTATAGGGTCGATAATAAAGACAACATAAAAGAAACTATTGGGAATAGAGGAAGTAGTTCTATATATGCTGGATATCTTGAAACTGAAAATGGAAATGTGGACGGGCTGTTTTTTTATATTCCTCCTTCACTTAACTCGGGAAATGACTTTTTAACCAGACAAGTTATGCCAACATTGTTGGGAATTTATGAAGGAATATCTCAGGATATGATAGATTTACATTTTAATAATAGACCAGTATACATTTTAAATATAAACGAGACAAACAGATCAGAACAGAGAGCCGTAAAAGTAAGCTTTATATGTGCAGAATTACTTGGATTTAAGTATCTGGATATATTCGGACGAGAATTTCATGATATATTAACGAGCCT
The DNA here is from genome assembly GCA_964345875.1 of uncultured Proteiniphilum sp. GTDB lineage: Bacteria > Bacteroidota > Bacteroidia > Bacteroidales > Dysgonomonadaceae > Petrimonas. The sequence goes on along the minus strand of CAYFTB010000119.1, from coordinate 4,628 downwards.
TAGCACGGAAGATGATGAATTCCAGATATCTTCTTTAGCTAATTTTAATCGATTATTTGCAGTTAATGGTGACAATGAACTGTTTATAGTCAATGATGAGGAAAAGGTATTGCAGTTGCTTTCAGATAAAGTTACTGCGTCAAAAAATCCATCTGCTGAAATGTATAGATATTGTTTGAAAGTATTACCAGCAATCTATATGGCAATTGACGAAGGATATCGAATTAATATAGACGATTTTGATAGTGTAGGGTTGAGCATGTTTGATGTCATTAGAACCTATATTTCTAAGATTTAATACAAAATTAGGAGGGAAAATAAATGCAGATAATTTATTATGGTGCTCCAGGTACAGGAAAAAGTTATATGGTAGATGAACTGGTAAAAGCATCTGGTGTTGGTGATGATAGAATTTTTAGAACTACATTTCATCCGGAGTATACATATAACGATTTCGTCGGACAATTGCTGCCAAAAGTCCAGAGAACAACAAGCGGCTCAACTAGTATCAGCTATGAATTTACAAAGGGAGTATTTACAAGAGCATTAGAAAAAGCATACGAAGATACCGCTAAACAAGTATTTTTAATAATTGAGGAAATGTCAAGAGGAGATTGTGCGGGTATTTTCGGAGATATTTTTCAATTGTTAGATAGAGAATCTCAAGGCATTAATAAAGGTTATAGCAAATACTTTATCAATAACGATATCATTGCAAAAGACATTATTGCAATTACTGATGATAAAATTAAATTGCCACCTAACTTCAACATTTTAGGAACTGTTAATACAAGTGACCAGAATGTGTTTGTAATGGATACAGCTTTTAAGAGAAGGTTTGAATGGCAATATATAAGCACAAAACCGGTACCAGTAGGAGGTCCGTATAAAAATAATATTGATATTGAAGTTGTTTTAGATAATGCGGGTACTAAAAAAATTGTTAAGTGGGTTGATTTATACGGTACTTTAAATAAATTCATTGCTGACTCACGATTTTTAGGACTTGGCGAAGATAAGCAGTTGGGGCAGTTCTTTATTGAATTTAAAGTTGGTGGCACACCAAGTGAGCATAAAAATCAAGTAAAAAATAAATTACTACATTATTTATGGAGTGACATTCATAAATCGAGTTATAGCACTGAAATTAGTTTGTTTGATTCGTCAATTACAAGTTTTTCCGAACTGTATGATGCTTACGAGGATGATAAAAAGGTTTTTAGTGATAAATTTTTAGAATGCATAGAGCTGTGGCTAAGGGGTAGTTTATGATTTCTTGGTGAAAAGAGGTGGTGCTAATCTAATGAAATTTCATTATGGTCAAGATTATTTTAACGTCGATGATATAGATTTATTATCTTTTAGTCTGGGAAAAGGTGATACAAAATATTTAAAATCTGATAATAGAGAAGTGTTTGATTTTGTTGGATTTGTTTTAAATGAAGATAATTTATTATCTGTTTTTCCGAAGCATTTTTATACTGATTTAGAGTTGAAAGATTTGAATAGAAGAAAAAAGGCGAATCAAGAAGATATTAAGTTGTTATTTGATGTGTTTGTAAAATATACAAAGGAAGTATCTACTACGGCCAAAGCTACTAAATACATCGGATCAAAACCAGAATTTGTATCTGATTACCCCTTTGCTTCCTTTTACGAGGTCTACAAACATTTTCGCCAATATGGTATTTATCGTGAAAGTAATATTGAAGTCAAGCCTAATGCAAGTGGACCAGTTGCATGGAGAAAAACGATTCAAAAGGCACAGACTATAGTTAGCGATGGCAACCTGATTTTTTCACCCCTCTATAGAAAGAAAAAGAAGCAACAGAATGTATTCCTGAGTGAATGCATGGTGTTTGTTATCGATTACACGATTAATAGCTTTCCATATTTTATTAGTTTACCAAAGACTGGTTACAAAATAAGTTCTTTTGACTTTATCAAACATCGAGAATATACATTGCAACAATTGCGCCAAATTAATAGTAAAACTTTTAAAGACACTCATAAAAAACTGATAGCAAACTTAATTAGTTTTTTTGAACAATATAAAAAGTCGCCAAAGGGCGGTGATATACATATAAAAATTAATTATTTCGATAAGATATGGGAAAGGATGGTATCTACGTATCTTAATAAATATTTTAAATGTGTTGACGAAGTTTCTAATTCTATTATTTTTGATAAAAGCTTAGTAGCATCGCCCTTAAGTTTTGAAGCTAAAGAGTTTACTATAGATGATTCTTCACACCAATTTAAAATACGGCTAGATCATTATGCAAAACAAGATGATTCTATTTATATTTTCGATTCAAAATATTATTACAATGTCTCAGATTTAAACTATAAGCAATTTTCGTATAATGAGATACTCAGAGGTGGGGTTTCAAAGAATACTAAAATATATAGTGCCTTGATGTTACCCAATAATGCAACCTGTTCAAATTTACACTTTTCATTATCCCCTGCTTATTTGGGCGACAGAAAAACAGGAACAAAAATTATTGAGCAGTATCTCAATATAAAGGAAGTAATGCAAAACTATATATCTAATTAATCGTTGATTAGGGGGGGAGTGCTTTGGCAGGTAATCGTTCATTTAAAGACTATGTGGCAGATAGGTTCTATAATGAAATATTTGCTGCTATACAAAGTTACACCACGGATAACTATGATGATTTGGACTTAAAGCTATACAGGGTTCGAAATATTGGTGGCATAGAGTTATCAGATATAGAAGTTAAGTTTGTATCTGTTAATGACTTGCCAGGTATGAAAATAGAATTTGATGTTGTTGTAGAAACTGAATTAGAAGTCCGTGAGTCGGACTATCATTATGATGAATCGGAAAATTGTAGGCAGTGGTTTATGCTGACATGTTCAGGAGATTTGGCTTGCAATTTAGATGACTTTACAATCTCTAGTGTAACTGAGTATTCCAGCAAAAATAGGCAGCCCAAACCTATGTCAGACTCTCTGGTACCTATCATTTACAAGGAACAACTTGAATCTGTCGCTACAGACTTTCTTCGCAGACACTACCCAGAAGCACTAAAAAACCCAATGGCAATTGAACCACAAGTACTAGCAGAAAAAATGGGCCTTACAGTGGAAATGAGAGAAATTACAAAGGATTTCTCTGTTTTTGGACAGCTATACTTTCATGATTGTGATGCAGTATTCTATGATGAAGACAGTGATGAGATGGTACAGAGCCATGTAGATGCCAGAACTATCATAGTTGATCCAAAAGCGTTCTTCCTACGTAATCTAGGATCGGTAAACAATACCATTGTCCATGAGTGTGTTCATTGGGACCAACATAGAAAAGCATTTGAATTGGAACGGTTATATAATAGTAGTGCCACACGAATCAAGTGTCAGGTAGTTGGGGGTATAAAAGACAATACCAGAGATGCAACTGACTGGATGGAATGGCAGGCGAATGCTCTGGCCCCAAAGATACAAATGCCACTAGCCATGTTTAAAACCCAAGCGTTCAAATTTATTAAGCAATTCCGTTCAGAACTGGGAACACATGAACTGATAGATGTAATGGAGCCCGTTATTGACGCTTTGGCTACGTTTTTCTGTGTTTCTCGAACCGCAGCTAAAATACGAATGATTGATGCTGGATATGAGGAAGCAATCGGAACTTTTACTTACATCGATGGTCGCTACGTCAAGCCTCACAGATTTAAGAAAGGTACGCTTGAAAGAAATCAGACCTTTTCTATAGGCGCAGAGGATGCTGCCATCCAAAGCATAACCAATCCGGAAATGGCGGCTTTGGTTAGGGACGGAAGTTATATATATGTAGATTCCCACTTTGTTTTAAACCATCCCAAATATATAACACGGGATATATTTGGACAGACCGTACTCACTGACTATGCAAGAAACCATATGGAAGAGTGCTGCTTGGTTTTTGAGTTATCAGTCAAATCTGGGTGTAAGGAAAGATACTATACTGAATGTTTCCTTAATCGTGATAAGACATCGAATATTGATTTTGATATAAAATATTGTAATGGTTTTGAGTATGCAACTCCAGAGAAGAAAGCCGAAATACTGGCTGATACATTGGCAGATGAAATGCGAGTCTACAATGAACTTCCAACAAGTTTTACAAAGTCCCTTCAAATGGTGTTTGCCTGGAAGAATGTTACCTTTGTTGAAATTGAAAAGAGAACTATGCTGAGTTCAAAAACGGTAAGTAGAATTGTGAACGGAGAAAACCAAGGATCTATTAATTCCATAATTTTGATTTGTTTAGGACTTCATCTGCCTCCTGAAATCAGTAAGCACATTATTGATAAATCACCATTCTCATTGAGCTTCAGCAATCAGAGTCATCTTTGGTATAATTTTGTATTGACTCACCTTTACACAAAGTCGATGGTCGAAATCAGAGCCTTTTTACAAGAACATGGCGCAGATCCATTATAAAAAATAAAAAATATTTTTGAGAAGCGGACACAGGATGTCCGCTTTTTGCATCCAAAAATCTATTTGAGTCATACATGGACCCTATTAAGGGGTTGTGTATGGCTCTTTTTTTGTTGTTATGTATGTATTTATACGAAAAACAGTATCTGTCTAAGCTCAATTATATCGGACAAGAG
>CAYFTB010000118.1:0-7557 GCA_964345875.1 uncultured Proteiniphilum sp. | reverse complement strand
TTAACTTAGGGAAAATTGAAAACAAAGGATTTGAGATTAGCTCCAAGTATAATGTAAATAACAACTTAACTATTAATTCCAACTATAGCTACTTGCATATGAAGTATAAAGTAATTGCAGCTCCTAAACACAAACTTTATGTTACTGGTAACTATCATATGTCGAGATGGAATCTTGGAACAGGCTTGCAGTTAGTAAGTGATTTATATACATCATTATATCCAGACTTTAGCAAAGAAACATATTTACTCTGGAATACAAGAATTAGTTATAGATTCAATAGAAATATTGATATGTTTATTAAGGGTGAAAACCTTTTATCAGCAAGATATGAAATCAATAAGGGATTTCCCATGCCAATTGTATCTATATTTGGTGGCTTAAGATTGAGCATGTAACATAAATTCACTATCATATACACATAAATAAAACGGCTCTGCAACACTTTATTAATTGCAGAGCCATTTTTATGGATATAAAAAGGTTTTTTTATATTATTCGTTCTCTCTAAACTTTTGGAGTTCAAGCTGCATAAATTTCTTTTCAGCTTGCTGAGCACGATACAGTTTTTCAGGTGAAAGCACCTTTTCTAATCTTGTAGAATATACTTTATCTAGTTCTGCCTCTTTTAGCTTCACCTCCATATCATTTTCTAAAAGCTTTCTATATTCCTCATTAGACATATTTGATTTACTTGCCTTCATCTTTTCCACCTTGTCACGATGTTGTCTATGCAATTCAAATTTCTTCTTAAACAATTCGTTATATATTGGAAAATATTTAACAGCTTCCTCTTTTGATAAATCTGCCTCTTTCGTAATATACTCTACCTTCCTCTTCTCATAATCTGCCATATCCATTTTCTTTTTTTGCGCATTAGCAGACAATGTACATACAAAGAGTAAAATGGCGATATTGAAACCTATGATTAAATTATTCTTCTTCATATCTATTTATTGACAATATAATAGTTGTTTATATTCTACTTAATTTGATACTTGATTATACATATAATCATAGTAACCATCGTTAACCAGTTGTTCTTCCAAATATTCATAAAACTCAACTTCGGAAACCTGAACATTAGACCAATAACTATCACCAGCCATAATGGCGTTGTTGTTGTTATATTGATTTTCAAATATAATAGGTGTCTTTTTATGAAGCAACTGGATTGAAAAATATATACCCACAAACATTGCAGCCATATATATCCATGGCTTGACTTTATCCCACATTGTAACCTTTATTGGTTGTGGTACTTCTTTATGAGGCAACTCAGCCATGATTTTGTCACTAATAGTCGCAAAATAATTTTCAGGTACAGTAAATGGATTTCTGTATTCTATATCATTTAATTTATTAATTTTTGCCTTCATACCATTTATAATATTTGTGCTGTACGTAAGATAGACACACACTTAAACTAAAGGTTTAATTGGAATCTGTTAAAAACTTTTCTATCTTTTTAACCGCATGATGAAACGATGCTTTCAATGCACCAACTGAAGTACCAAGTATCTCTGACATATCGTCATATTTCATCTCATCAAAGTATTTCATTTGAAACACAAGCCTTTGTTTATCAGGAAGTGACAGAACAGCATTCTGCAGTAGTTTTTGAGCTTCATCACCATCAAAAAACTCATCTCCCTCTAGTGTATTCAATAGAAATGAATCATCATCATCCACAGAGATATTATTTTGATTCCTCTTTTTATTTATAAATGTTATGCTTTCATTGATAGCTATTCTATATAGCCAGGTACTTAATTTTGAGTCTCCTCTAAAATTATCTATGTTTAGCCATGCTTTAACAAAAACATCTTGCAAGATATCATTTGCATCATCATGAGATAATACCATCTTACGTATCTGCCAATATATTCTTTCACTATATTCAGATACAAGCTGCGCAAACGCTCTTCTTTGCAAAGAAGGCGATCGCAATTCTTCTAATAATTGATCTTCTTTATTTTTTTCCATAAAGGTCTCAAAGGTGAACTACAAAGATAACATTTTTTTAATTAACACTATTATCTTCACCTTTCTCAAACCAATTTATAAACTTTCCCGCTTCCTCTTCATTTTCTTGCCACCATTTTAATGATTCGGGTAAAAATGACACACTTATGTAGCGACAATAAGTTTCATAGTAATTAGAATTAAGAATACTTTTAAAAAAAGGATATTTGAAAGACCAGAAGTTATCAAGACTAGTCTCTTCTAATCCTTTGTGAGACAGGCTTTGCAAAATGGTTTTGTTTACCTCTTTAAATGCAACAAACAAATCCAATCCAGTAGAGTCCCCTCTGATTGAATCAATAGTAGTTTGAATATTATTATAGATGGTTTCACGATTCATTATTTCGTCATCAGGAGAAATATTTTCCTGTACAGAAGATGATATTTCATCTGACTTATTCCTATTCATTTGCAAATTAATAAATGAGCGTTGCACTTTTCCCTCATCCTCGGGTTGTGGAGTAATATACATTGCCTGAAGCATCTCCTCAAATGCATTTCTAGACCTTTGAGAATCAGGTTCCAATAATAAAAACATTTGAAAAGAATATATGCTTCGAATCCATAACCCCTTGTCTCTTTGGGCATAGGCACTTAATAAGAAAGCACCGCTAAAAGTCTTGTCCAGCTCTATCGCACGATCTACATGCTTTATAGTTCTATCAATATCTCCCTTTTTATAATAGTTAAGAGCCAAATTAAAGTGAAACAAATATGATTCACCCAATTTCACTATCCCTTCATTAAGAATAGAGATGGCATCATCAATTTTTCCTAATCCAACCAAAGCTTCATTTTTGACAGCATATGCTCCTACTAAAAGCAACTGATCGTTGGTATTTATTACCTGGGTACTATACAACAAAGCATTTTCAAAATCTTTCAATTCCAAATAAGACAACGATAATTCATAGAGTGCCAAATTCGATTTTGGATTTAGTTTTAGGGCTGCTTTAAATTTTTCGATAGCCAAAGCATACTCTGTAGAATCATGAAGTATAATCCCTTCATTTATCAGAGTTTCCACAGTGTTACTCTGACCTTTCAAGGTAAAAGTCAGTAATAATGATGCGAGTATTGTTATAATAAGTTTGTTCATAATTTTCAATTGGAATTGTAAATGTAAGACAAATATTGCAACTCTCAGGTTTATATACAAAAAATTACACTCTTCTAATATTTATTCAGAGAATCTATTTAAAATAGTATTACTTTTGCAACAATATTTAATTTCGAGAAAAAATGAAATACATAGAAGTTATTTTTAAAACGAATCCGTCATCTGAGGATATTTATGACATACTTGCCTCAGAGCTATCAAATATTGATTTTGAGAGTTTTGTCCAGTCAAGTAATAAACTTATCGCATATATAAACCATGAACAATTTTCAACTATTCTTATTGACAAAGTAATTGAGAATTTTGACTTAGATGTAGAAATTGAATATACATATCAAATATTAGAAGACAAAAACTGGAATGAAGAATGGGAGAAAAACTTTTTCGAACCAATAGTTTTTGAAAACAGATGTATCATTCATAGTTCTTTTCACAAACCAGAAGAAGAATTTGAATACCGAATATTGATAGACCCAAAAATGTCCTTTGGAACAGGACATCACCAAACAACTGGTCTGATGATTAAAGAAGTATTAAACGGAGAATTTGAGGGGAAAGATGTTCTAGATATGGGATGTGGCACCGCTATACTAGCAATCCTTGCATCAATGAGAGGAGCTAGAAATATAACGGCAATTGATATCGATGAATGGGCATTCAACAATTCAAAGGAAAATGTAAACCTTAACAATATTAACAATATCACTGTAGAACACGGAGGCTCTGAGCTACTTGGCAATAAAACCTATGATTTCATATTAGCCAATATAAACAGAAACATCCTTTTAAATGAAATCCCAAAATATGTGAAAGTACTAAATAAAGGTGGATCACTAATTATGAGTGGGTTTTATGAAAGCGATATTTCTAAAATTAGTGAGAAAAGTTTAGAGTTTGGACTCGTGTTAGATCATCATATAGAACAAGACTCTTGGGTAGCAGTAGTTTACAAGAAGTAAGATAAGCTTCAACAAACTCATTTTGGCTTTTATACAGAATTAGCGTACCTTTGTAGCTTACTTATAGTTAAGAAAAGAAATACAAACTTTTATTTATGGATTGGATTAGTGAATTGTTTTTCGGGACAGGGGTTGCTCATGCAATTTTTGTACTCGCATTGGTTATCTCGTCTGGTATTCTTCTTGGAAGAATCAAAATCTTCGGAATATCATTAGGAATTACATGGATTTTATTCGTTGGTATTTTTCTTGGTCATCTAGGACTTGGAATTGACGAACATATTCTACATTTTATTAAAGAATTTGGGCTCATTCTCTTTATATATTCGATAGGTATGCAGGTGGGACCCAGTTTTTCCTCCTCTTTCAAACAGGGAGGCTTTACTTATAATATGCTAGCCACAGGTGTAGTATTTCTGGGTGTTATCACCACATATATTATACACGTTATTACAGGTCTGCCCATTGCCACAATGGTTGGTATTTTATCAGGATCAGTAACAAACACTCCAGGGCTTGGAGCTGCACAACAAACATATTTTGATGCTACTGGAGTTCATGACCCTAGTATAGCTATGGGATATGCAGTTGCTTATCCACTTGGAGTTGTAGGAATTATTACTTGTTTAATATTGTATCGTTTTATTTTTAAAATAAATATTGACAAAGAGAATAAGAATCTAGACACTTCTACTTCTTCTAAGTTGACAGAAGCACAAATGTTCTCTTTAATTGTTAAGAATCCGGCTATTTTTAACAAGCCTGTGCACGAAATAAAGGGATTAATAGATAAGGATTTTGTCTTCTCTAGGCTTCTTCACAAGGAAGATCATTCATTGGTGGTGCCACAACCAAACACTATTCTGCACGAAGGTGACAAGGTTCTTGTAGTTACAAACCTACAGAACATTGAAACAATTGAAGCACTTGTGGGTGAGAAAATTGATATGAATAAAGAAGAGTGGAGCGAATTGAATTCGTTGCTTATATCCAGAAGAATTAACGTTACCAAATCAGGAATTAATGGCAAATCTATAGGCTCACTTAAGCTCAGAACAATGTTTGATGTAAACATCACCCGTGTCAATCGAGCTGGGGTTGATCTTGTAGCAGACCCTCGTTTGCAACTACAGTTGGGCGACCGCGTAACAGTTGTAGGAACCGAAGAATCAATCAAAAATGTTGAGAAGTTCTTAGGCAACTCTCTAAAAAGACTTCGTGAGCCAAATCTTATTTTTATTTTTATTGGAATAGCATTAGGTGTTCTTTTAGGGAGCATTCCATTTGTATTTCCTGGAATTCCACAACCAGTAAAACTTGGATTAGCAGGCGGACCACTTATTGTGGCTATTCTTATTAGCAAGTTTGGACCAAAATATGGTTTGGTTACATACACTACCATGAGTGCCAACCTCATGCTTAGAGAAGTTGGTATCGCACTATTCCTAGCATGTGTGGGACTAAGTGCTGGTGAAGGATTTGTTGATACAATTGTAAATGGAGGATATGTGTGGATTGGCTATGGATTTATAATCACAGTGGTGCCATTACTTGTTATCGGAACAATAGGACGTAAGGTTTTCAAAATAAACTATTACACACTAATGGGACTGATTGCAGGTAGCATGACTGATCCTCCTGCACTTTCTTATGCTAACGCTATTGCTGGAAATGACGTTCCTGCAGTAAGTTATGCAACTGTATATCCGCTGACTATGTTCTTGCGAGTAATCACAGCTCAATTGATGATTCTACTATTTTTGTAGTATATCAACAATAAAATATAAATGAGTGGCAGTATAAACGTGTTAAATCGTTTTATTGCCACTTTTTTTATACATTCGCTTCTATTATTTATTTACTTAATCATGATTATATTATGAGTACTGTAAGATTTAGCATTGACTACCATACAAGCTTTGGCGAGGAAGTCTATATTTGTGGATCAGACCAAAATCTTGGTAATATGAATATTTCTAGAGCTGTTAAGCTAAATTATAACAATGATTGCTGGCATCTTGAATATGAAATTTCAAAATCGGGAATGCTAACATATTTCTATTTAATTAAAAGCAACAATCAAATATCAAGAATTGAATGGGGGAATTATCGTAAAATACACATAACAAAATCAAGAGATTACACAATAATCGACCATTGGAAAGATAAACCACGTCACGACTACCTATTCACTTCTGCGTTTACTAATAGTCTTTTTGCTCATAACTCCAGCAAGATTATTTCAAGATATTCCAACAACAGCTATCTGTTAAATGTAATTTGCCCATATGTTAAACACAACCAGCAGCTCATTATATCTGGAAATAATGATTACTTAGGTAATTGGGACACTTCCAAAGCCCTACCACTACAACATATTGGAAATGGAGAATGGCAAATAATCCTTAATACACAGCACTTTACTGAAATAACAGAATACAAGTTTGCAATTAAGGACGCCAACACTCAGGAAATAACATACTGGGAAAATGGTAATAACAGATCTCTATATATTAATAAGGAAAATGCTATTAATTCGGTGCATGCAGAGATCGGAATGTCATTTAATTATGATTCATTTTCATTCAAAGGGAGTGGAACTGCAATACCTGTTTTTTCGCTACGAAGCAATGACAGTTTTGGCATTGGTGATTTTTATGATTTGCGAAAAATGGCAGATTGGGCTGCAGCTACAAATCAATTAATAATCCAAATATTGCCCATCAATGACACCACAACATCATCTACTTGGCACGACTCATATCCATACAATGCCATATCTAGCTATGCTCTGCATCCCATTTATTTAGGACTTAGTCAACTTCCACTAAAAAGTAAAAGAGCAACCACAAAGTTTAAAAAAGAGGCCGAAAAGCTCAATAAACTAAAGTTTTTGGATTATGAAAAGGTTTTATATCTAAAAACCACTTATTCAAAGCTATTATTTCAGGAACAGGGCGGTGAAATACTTAAATCACATGACTTTAAAATATTCTATGCTAAAAATAAAACTTGGCTATTCCCCTACTCTATGTTTTGCTATTTGCGAGACAAACACCATACAGCACACTTTAATCACTGGAACGACTACGCAGCATATGACAAAGCGAAGCTTGAATCATTAATTAAAGAGAATGCAGAAGCTGAAAACAGCTTTAATTACAATTGCTTTATACAGTTTTTGCTCGACCAACAATTAAAAGAGTCTTCACAATATGCTCATTCAAAAGGAGTTGTTTTGAAAGGTGATATACCTATAGGTATTAACAGGGATAGTGTTGAAGCTTGGACTTCACCACAACTATTCAATATGAACACACAAACAGGGGCTCCACCAGATGACTTTTCGATATATGGACAAAACTGGGGCTTCCCCACATATAATTGGAAAGTGATGGAACTAGAAAACTTTGATTGGTGGAGAAATCGATTTCAAAAAATGGCTGACTATTT
>CAYFTB010000117.1:0-7601 GCA_964345875.1 uncultured Proteiniphilum sp. | reverse complement strand
CTAGAGAATAATATGAAATCATCATACAACGAAACTTCAGATGGATTATACATTAATTGCAAATACTGGCATCCATATCACTTCGTTTGATTTGGAGATAAACATAAGAGAGAAATTCTCGCTTTGGTTTCATGAGTGGTATAACACCACTGATGGAGAGTGGATATTGGACTTAGCACAAGAAGTCACTACTGAGACTAATCGATATTTTTACAAAAAACACGAACTATTCAAAAACGGTTATTTAAAGGAAGCGACTGGTGAAGGTGACATTGACGTTTCTGCACTTAGTGACGAGGGAATACGCCCTTTAATGATAGACGAAGATATGCAGACGGTCGGTGAAATCTTCAAAATGAATTTCTCCGACAAGAATAATACACTTGCATGTTTTGAGAATCATTGGTTACCTATTCCTTATTTCTTCAAAAGAAGTGAAACAAAATTTAGATTCGGTTCTTTAAACTGGTCTCGCTTTAAACTTGTTCCTGTGAAAAGTAATGAAGAAAGCATCAAGAAGTATGTAGTTCTTTTAGCTTTTGATACTAGAACGGGTAAAAATGTTGATAAATATGATGAATGTCCTATTTTCCCAGACCAATTCATGAACGAAATGAAATTTGAGGTTTGTAGCCAAGAATTTCAATTAATGGATTTTTGCTCTCCAAAAGCAGAATGGGAATACATCAACAACTATATCTTCAGTCTAGTTCATCCAGATTTAAGTAGCGTTGGAAAAATCAAAACTGGGCGTAGGCTTAGTTATGTGGCTTCGTATTATCTTCTTGTAGATTATATTGCACAAAAACAGCTATTCCCAAAAGTTTCGCTATTTAAGGATTATGATGTTGTTGTTAAGAACGTTGACATGGTTGTCGACATTGGCAATTCAAGAACAACGGCTTTGTTGGTTGAAGACAATTCTAATTTCAACCAGGTCAATCAACTTCAATTGATTGATTACACATCTTTGCTCAGCGAAGGTACTGAAGGGGTTAATGCTTACAAAGAGCCTTTTGATATGCGATTAGCTTTCAGAAAAGTTGAGTTTGGCGACTTTGGCATTCAAGGTAGTAAGCAGTTTGTTTTCCCTAGTTATGTTAGATTAGGAAAGGAAGCAAATTATTTGATGCACAAGGCTACAGATTCAGACACCAGCAAAGAGAGCCTTTCAACAATGTCGAGCCCAAAAAGATATTTATGGGATGGTCGCAAGAGTAAAGAAGAATGGAACTTCATGGTTCTTGAAGGTGAGAAAGATGACCATATATTGAACATTCCTGGCATTTCTGAATATCTACAAAGCAATGGACAACTTGCATTAAATGGTAATGGCGGACAATCATATCATTATTCAAGAAGATCATTGATGACTTTTGCGTTTTTAGAGATGTTGACACAAGCTCAAACGCAAATAAACAGTGACCAATACCGTATAGACAGAGGTGATAGAACCATGCCAAGACGCATTTGTCGTATTATTGTCACATGTCCTACTGCAATGTCCAAACTTGAAAGAGAGGCTTTGGTTAAATGTGCAAGCGACGCTGTAAAACTCCTAAATATATTTAAGGAAGTTGATTATAAAGTGGAAATTGTTCCAGCTGCACCTTCATTCAAGGATACTGAAAGCAAATGGTATTATGACGAGGCAACCTGTTCTCAACTTGTTTACATTTATGGCGAAGTAGGTTATAAATACAAGGGGTCATCTCAAGAATTCTTCAACTTATACGGCAAAACTCCACAAGGTGCCTCACAGCCAGAATTAACCATAGGCTCTTTAGATATAGGGGCTGGAACCTCAGACCTCATGATAAGCAAGTATTCTTATACTAAGGGTGATGTTACCACTATTACACCAGATCCTTTATTCTACGACAGTTTCTACTATGCTGGAGATGAAATGCTTAAAGAACTCATTAAGAAAGTAATGTTTTTCTCTCCAAGTAGTGCATTCAGAAAGAAGATGAGTGGGCTGTCTGAGATAGACTATAGGCAATTCATGAGAAATTTCTTTGGACCAGATTACACTGGGCAAACTATTGCAGATAGAAAATTGCGTAGAGACTTCAATATGCAATACTCAATGCCATTGATGTATTATTTCCTTGATATGTTATCAAAAGATGTCAAGGATTGTACTGTGCGCTATACTAATGTTTTTGATGATTGCCCACCAAATGAACGAGTTAAAGAAGGGTTCAAGAATTTTTTTAAATTTGATCTTGAAGATCTAGAATGGGAATTTAATAAAGCAGCTATCTCTGATGTAATTTCGAAAGCGTTCGAACCACTACTTAAGAAGATAGCTACAATAATGTATGCGTACAACTGCGATATAGTTCTTCTTTCGGGAAGACCATCGTCATTATCCCCTATTCGTAATATCTTCTTAAAGTATTATTCTGTTTCTCCTAATAGACTAATACTTCTGAACAACTATTTTGTAGGTCATTGGTATCCGTTCAGCAAAAATACAGGCTACATTGCAAATGCTAAAACTATAGTTGCAATGGGTGCATTAGTAAGCTATTATGCAACATCACTTGGAAATTTGGATAGATTCCTTATAGACAAATCGAAATTGGATAAAAACCTAAAATCTGTCATAAACTACATAGAGGCATCAAGAGAGGGGCAACCTATTGAGTATTTCATTACACCAGAAAAGAATATGGGAGAACTTATGGTTAGCTCTCTACCTACTACTTTGAATGTACGTCAAATAGGTTTTGACTCATATCCTTCTCGAGAATTATATGTCGTTGACTTTAACCAATACAGAATGAGTGATCGCATAAGGAACAAGGCAATCCAAGAAGGGGAGCCTCTTAGTGATGCTCAGGTTATGGCTAAGGTTAAAGACATTATTGATGACTTACGTATGCGTATGCCATTTCAATTATCAATTGAAAGAGACGAGGATGATAAAGAGAAGCTATTAATTATGTCAATCACAGACAAAAACGGAAATGACTTGGCAGATAGCAATATAGAGATAAACATCCAGAGTTTAGGTGCTGATGAACGTTATTGGCTTGACACTGGTGCTTTTGATATTCAATAAGAGTAGATAGAAATTATGATTCAAGATATTAATTTACAAATAGCGGTAATTGAAAATTCTATCGCATGGGCCAAAAAGTTCGGAAAGAACACTTTTCCTGTCGAAGAGCTTAAAGAGTACAGAAGGACTCTCAAGAGAATAGCAAATTCTCTATCTGAAAATTGTTCTGCAGCCGCCTATGGTGAAAGTCAAGTAGGAAAGTCTTACTTGATGAGTAATTTGTTGTCCACAGCTGACTCTCCGTTTGTTATTATCAATAATGGCAAGGAATATAGTTTTATTGATGATTTAAATCCTAGCGGAGGTAATACGTCAAAAACTGAATCAACAGGAGTTATTACTAGATTTACCATTAATAATGACAATGCAACAATGAAAGATTTTGTTAAAATAAAAAATCTTTCAGTTGCAGATTTACTGATGCTTATAGTTGACTCCTATTATAACGATCTTAAAATTGATGGTTCAAAAGTACTTTTGAGCGAGCAGATAAATACAGAATTAAAAGATATCCAATATCTATGGACAACTAAGACAGGGACTGTTCAAGATGTACTTTCGGAAGATGATGTAAAAGATGTTTGCGACTATATTGCTCAAGTTCTTGGAAGTAATGCTGTAAATATTACGCGCTCAGAGTTTAGGAAAATTGTAGCCCCAAAAATTCAATTCGTTTCAAGCGAGAACTGGGCTAAAATTTTCAGTATCCTGTGGAACAAGAATGAAGAACTGAGTCATTTATTCAGTTTCCTGATTAACGAATATAAGAAAATTAATTTTAACACCGAAGTTTATGTTCCATTTGAAGCAGTTCTAAGAGACAAAGGAACTTTGCTAAAAATTGAATGGTTAGATTCTGTCTGTGGAATAAAGCACGAAACTGACACTGATATCCTTTATACTGACGTTTATAATTCTAAAGGTCACCTTTTGGCTAGTAATTTTAATAAATCATCCTTGTCTGCTCTTATTGCTGAATTAACATTTGTCCTTCCAAAGCAAATTGCTAATGACAGGCGTTTTCTAAATAAGATTGACTTGTTAGACTTCCCAGGTGCTCGATCACGTGAAAAGTTCAAAGAACAAGAAATTTCAACAGTCTTACCAACAATTCTAAGACGAGGAAAGGTTGCTTATCTTTTTAATAAGTATTCTCGTTCTCTAAGAATTAGTTCGGTGCTATTCTGCCACCACAATGACCAGAAGAATGAGCCAACTTTAGGTGACACTATAAACGACTGGATTGAAACAAATATAGGTAGGACGCCAGAAGAAAGAGCAGAGAACCTTACTCGCACAAATGGTGTGTCCCCATTGTTCCTTATCGCAACTAAATTTAACATAGAGTTAGAACGCACCAAGAATGACTCTCCTTCTAACCCTGAATTGCTTGGAGAACACTGGAAACGTTTTAAAACAGTTCTTCCTGAAATTATTAAACCTGCCACATGGTTTGATAATTGGGTTACTCGTGGAGGTTTATTCCGCTCAGAAGCTTTCCAGAGTATTTATCTACTTCGAGACTATTATTGGTCTATGAAGAATCAGGTTTTTGACGGATACAATGATAAAACGAAATCTCCAGAAGTGTCCAGACACACTTATGAAGATTATCCTGACTATTTCTCAAATCTTGAAAAAAGCTTTCTTAACAACGAATTTGTTCAAAAGCATTTTGCAAATCCCAAAGCTTCTTGGGATGAGGTGTCGACTCTGAACAGTGATGGGTCTAAAGCAATTATCAAGGATTTAGACACCATTTCTGGCGTTTTGGACGCTGCACGTAGAGATAAGTATCTGAAAGAGCTGCGAATTCTTCGAGATGAAGTTTTAGCAAAGCTTAATACATATTATGAACCAGAAAACAAAGAAGAAAATAATGTTCGTACGCGTACGATAGCAGGAGAAATACGTCGTCGTCTTGATACCCAAATAGGTAAGAAACCAGAGATTTTTGGTTATATTATTGATCAGTTAATGACACCTGTTGGAGATATTCGTAAAATCGCATATGATATTGTTATCCTTAAAACAGAGACGCCAAAGGATTTCAATGAGATAATTCTTATCCGCACTCAAGCAGGTATTAATCCTACTGAAGAAAAACAAACTAATATAAAAAGACTATGTGATTACTATGCTTGTGACATAGACACGTTAGAAAGAGAGTTTGCTGAAAATGGATTTACCGTTGATGATGTTGTGTCTAATGAATGTAGTGTTGCTGCCACAGTCGCAGACGTTGTGTCAAACAACATACTTGACTATTGGACAGCATTTATTAACCAACAAGTTAATGGCTTAGAGAAATATCTGCCACACTCAGATGAGGTAGCATTCATGTTGCAAACGCTTTGTAAAAGGCTTGGAGTTCAAAAAACTATCTCTGCGAAAATAGATCAGTATTCTAGAGTTTTTCCAGATAATGACTTGCCTAATGCAATTGCAGATTTCGCATCTTTAACTTTGAATAATTTCGTTAGTTCAATAGGTCGAGCATATATGACCAATGATGATATTGAAAATATTCGTTCGAAGGCACAAGCTTGCAATTTGGTAATAGATTTATCTCCAGAAGCCAGCGATGTTAAGAGAAACCAAATTAGCGTTTTAGATGCCCTAAAAGCATTTGATGATGCAGCAGATCCAACATCCGTGTCAATTCAAACGTTGATGAAACTGCCATTTTGGGATAACTTCCAACGCTGGAAGAATCTTCTTGTGATTGGACTACTCTATTCTGCTGATATATCTCATTGTGACCCCGTTGCTAATGAAGCTATAAAGAATATTATTGATAATTGTAAATCACTTTATACAAACAAGTAAGCTATGCCAGGTGTTACTTTTTACAATAAGCGTTTGCTAGGGCATGTCGATGATACAGACTTTACCGATTATCAAGGTATAGGTTCAGATCCTCTTTACAAAAGATATAAAAGTGTAGAGAGTGTGGTAAAAAATAATATATCTCCCGAATACCAATCCTTTTTATCATGTCCTTATTATGAGGATGGCTATATTTATTGGTATGTTGATGAGTGGAGTGATTTGCCACGAAGTTTTTCTGAATTATCAGAAACTGAGAAAGAACATTATTCTCAGATAAAGGAAAACACCATCCAACATTATAAAAATACGCTTAAAAGTTTAGATGCAGAGGAATATGTTATACTTAATGGTGCTCTCAAGTTTATAAGTGAAGACTTTATTTATTGCTATGATGATAAAGTTGTACTTATAGCCTGGGGGATGCGTCCTGACAGTGGAAAACATGTAGTGGATGGCAAATGGTTTAAGACAACTGCTCGACTTGACAAAAAAAAGATCACCTTTGATGTCGGTTCTCATGGAAAACTTGATACTACTATTGAAGGTGTGCCATATTTATCAACTATTAACCGCGAAAAAGGTCACAAAATAACTTCACGAGACATTCCTGTAATTATTGCCAATGACGGATATGAGTTCATTGGGTGGGAACCAAACCCAATAGGATATGAAGTGTCTGATGACTTTATATTTTCTGCAAAATATTCAAAGAAGGAAACACCTGTAACTCCTCCTTATATAGACGAAAAAATTCGCGTTACTTTTACAGCAGGAACGACAGGAACATTAAGTGGTTATTCTACTTTAGAAGTGCCTAAAGGGCATGTTTTAAGTGCATCAGAGCTTCCAGTTGTTCTTCCTAATAGTGGATACAGATTTTCAAAATGGAGTCCATCAATAAATCAACCTATCGAGTCCGATACTTTATTTGTTGCAGAATATTCACAAGATTTTGTAAAGTGCCGTTTTAGCGCAGGTGAACATGGAACTTTACAAGGTGCACATGAATTGTTAAAACCTCTTGGATTGACACCTCTTTCTAGTGAAGTTCCAACAGTAAAACCACATAAAGGGTACAAATTTACAGGTTGGGACATTAATCCAATGGTAGCACTTACTGGTGATAGAATTTGTACAGCTCAATATGAACAGGTATTACCATGGCACAAGAAATTTTGGCTTTGGTTAACTGGTTTGTTTGCCGGTAAAGGCTGCCTAAAATGGTTGTTATGGTTATTGTTGTTTATACTTCTATTTTGGCTTTTATCATGGCTGTTGCGTGGCTGTGTAGGTGGTGGTATTGTTGATAGAATTGGAAAACCAATACTTCCAGATGACAGGGCAGACAGAATTGAACAGGTAACAGGTCCAGATGGAGCAGCGCATGATAATAATGGTGTTATCACAGGGATTGTAGATAATGATGGTAGATTACCTAAAAATGGTGTAGTTTCCCCTATTGTTGGAGAAGATGGTACTCTGCCTCCAATTGTCTCTAATCCTGGTGCTCCCGATGTTATCGATAATAGATTAAATATATATTTTGAAGATGAGCAAGCTGATCTAAATAAATGGTCTCAGGACTTTAAGCGTATATATCCATCTGAAGAATATCAAATTATCGGATACGATCCTAATGTAAAAATGATTCAAATCCAAATACCCGAAGGACAACGCGATAATATCCGTGAGGAATTAC
>CAYFTB010000116.1:0-7640 GCA_964345875.1 uncultured Proteiniphilum sp. | reverse complement strand
ATTAAATAGGTTATAACTACAAAAAGGCTAATCATTTAGCATCTATTGATTTTTAGGAAGAAATTTAAAACAAGGTATCGATTTTTTTTAATTTTAAACATGAAAGAATGAAAAAACGTAATTCTAATCTATTAAAGAGTATGTTGTTCACACTAGCGTGGACAATATCCTTGGTTGCTTTTTCACAAAACATTACCGTAAAAGGTAAGGTAGTTGATGTAAATAGCGAACCACTGATCGGAGTAACCATCCAAGTTCAAGGCACCTCAATAGGGACTATCACAGACTTTGATGGCAACTTCAGTTTGAACAATGTACCATCAAACGGTACACTGGAAGTTTCATATGTTGGTATGAGTTCACAAACTATACCAGTTAATGGACGCGAAAACATCTCAGTAACAATGTCTGAAGATACTGAGTTGCTAGATGAATTGGTTGTGGTTGGATATGGTACTATGCGTAAGTCAGACGTTACAGGTTCCATCTCAACAGCCAAAGGAAGTGATATTATTAAATCACAATCATTCAACGCATTAGAAGGGCTTCGTGGCAAAGCAGCAGGTGTTAATATTTTCTCCAATACTGGACAACCAGGAGGAGAAGCACGTGTTGTTATTCGTGGTATTTCTACTATTAATGCATCAGCAAGTCCGCTCTACGTAGTTGATGGAGTTGTAATGCAGAACTTTAATTTTTTAAACCCCAATGATATTGAATCAATAGAAGTTTTAAAGGACGCTTCCTCAGCTGCTATTTATGGAGCACGTGGAGCAAATGGTGTTATAATTGTTACTACAAAGCGTAGTGGAGATACTGGCAAAAAGGCATTAGTATCTTATGATGGCTCAATGTCTGTCAGCTCTATGGCGGGATATATGGATGTAATGAACTCTAGTGAGTGGATGGCAGCTTTCAAACAAGGTTTGGAAAATGCTAATTCTTGGCAAAATAAAAACTTCACAACTGATTTGTCACAGATATTTACCGACAACAGACTATTTAATTCAGACGGCACTCCGAAGTATGATACAGATTGGCAAAGAGAGTCTTCAAGAACTGCTATCTCTCATAATCATCAATTAAGCATTCAAAGGGGAGATAAAGATTCATCTATTGGTGCATTCCTCAACTATACAGACCAACAAGGTATTTTAGCAAACACCTATTTCAAACGTTTAAATGCTAAATTATCATATGATGATAAACCAAAAGATTGGCTATCCACATCTATTAACCTATTAGTTAATCACACATGGGGAAATAGAACAAGCGACAATCCATACGGACAAGGAGCTTTACGTACGATGGTTGAGCAATTACCATTCCTTCCTGTTAAATGGGATGATGGTGCTTACACTCAAAATAATGAAATACAGACAAGCGCTATCAACAATGACAAGAATGATCCAAATAGCGATAAGCAAGGATTTAGCCCTGAGGGAGTAGGTAACCCTGTAGAATTATTAAATAGATTGCAAGCAATGCAATACAGAACTCAAATTTTTGGTAATGCTGCACTTACATTCCATCTTACAGAAAACTTAGATTTAAAGACACAGTTTGGTATTGATAATCACAATAATCGTTCGAATAATTACATACCTTTCACTCCTCGCCCACTGATTAATCAAAGTGCAAATAACGGATCTGCTTCAGCAAGCAGCTCAAGCACTTTGTATTGGCAAGAAGAGACATATTTGACATACAACAAGCTTGTTGACGTACATTCAATAAATGTTATGGCTGGTCTATCTTGGCAAGAAAGAACATATTCATACTTTAGCGCAAGAGATAAATTCTTTGTTGATGATTTTTATGGATTCTACAATATGGGTACAGGTACTGAGAGACCATCAGTAGGTAGCGATCATGACAGATGGTCAATGAACTCATACTTCTTACGAGGTGCTTATTCATATGACAATAAGTATATGGCAACTGTAACAGGACGTTTTGATGGTTCTTCAAAATTTGGTGCTAACAATAAATATTCATTCTTCCCATCTATTGGACTTGGTTGGATGATGTCTAACGAAGATTTCATGAAGGATAATAATATTATTAGTAAGTTGAAGCCTCACACATCATTTGGTGTTACAGGTAACTCTGAAATTGGAACTTATGCATCTCTTGCTACAATTGGCCAGTCAACAACAATTATTGGCGAAGGCTTAGAAACAGTTTCGTATATGTCAAGAATGCCCAACCCTGACTTAAAGTGGGAAAAGACAAGACAATTTGACATAGGCGTTGATTTAGGATTATTAAATAACAGAATTAATGTTGAAGCGTCGTACTACCATAAATATACAACTGATCTTCTATTAAGCCGTCCACTTCCTCAATCAACTGGTTTTTCTTCAATAACTGACAATATTGGAGAGGTATCTAATCAAGGGATTGACTTACTGATTAATGCTTATCCAATCGACACACGTGATTTCCAATGGAATTCGACCGTTAATTTAAGTTTCAATAAAAACAGAGTTGAAAAGCTTGACGAAAGTTCATCCGTTGACGCTGCAACAGGAAAACGTCAGATTCTACTTGATGGATTTGTTGGTTATGAAATGCTAATTAGAGAAGGTGAAGAACTTTCATCATTCTATGGCTACAAACGTGCAGGTATTTATGACGGAGTACCAAGCAATTGGGATTCCGAGACAATGAACATTCCAGGAACTGTTGGAGAAAAAGTTACTTATAGACAAAGAGAAATCTTAGGTAATGGATTGCCTGACTGGATGGGATCATTCATAAACACATTTAGTTATAAAGGTTTAGATCTAACAGTAGATCTCCAATTCTCTTGGGGAGCAAAGATAATGCAAGAGTTCTTTCACTCTACAGAGGGCCGTTTCCTAACTAGTGGTGTCAAGAGACTTTATTATGACGCATGGCATCCTGAAAATAATCCTAACGGCACAGCTCAAGCAATACGCTTGAACAACTTTGGGCAGGGTAGTAATCCAAACGCTGACGACACATGGGTAGCTGATGGTTCATACCTAAGAGGTAACCTAATCCAACTTGGATATACCTTCCAACCAAAAGAGCTTCAAAATATGGGATTAAATAAACTTAGAGTTTATGCAAGTATAAACAACGCATTCCTAATAACTGCATCAGACTATTTAGGATACGATCCAGAAAACTCTTCTAGACTAGGTGATAACAAATGGGGTACAAATCGTCAATTCTTTACTTACCCACGTCCAAGAACATTTACAATTGGGGCTAATATTACCTTTTAAATAATAGTATTAATCATAAAACTACAAGAAAGATGAAATTTAAAAATATATTTTTATCGATAATAAGCATTGCGGCTCTTTCTTTATTGATGAGTTCATGCGAAGGTTTTCTTGAAGAAAAGCCTTTAGACGAAAAAACGTCTGGCCAATTTTGGAAAACGGAAGCAGATGCTAAATCAGCCGTTAATGCATTATACTTTGGAGGAGTACCCTACCTTAACAATATTGATGTTGATGGGGGATGGACACCTAAAGCAACTATGTGGGGTGGTATTATGTCAGGATTATATGTTGATAAAAGAAAGGATAGAACCTTTACTTCTGCTTCAGAAGCAGGAACATTCAACATCCAGTCATTTGATGCAACTGCTCAAAAAATGTGGAGCGAATTCTATATAGGTATTTCAAGAGCAAACTTTGTTATTGCTAATATACCTACCATGACTGAGGTTCTTAGTCAGTCTCAAATTGACAACTTTGTAGCACAAGGGAAATTTTTCAGAGCATACGCATACTATTACTTAGTGAAGGAATTTGGTGATGTTCCATTTATTGAAGAACCTTATACTTCATTAGACGGTATCTATGTTGAAAGAACCTCATCTGCTGATATTTACAAAAGTATAGAAACTGATCTTTTAGAGATTATCAATAGTAACGCTTTGCCAAATAAAGCTTTTTATGATAACAGTGGATATGTTACAAAACCTATGGCACAAACACTGCTCGCTCAAATATATCTCCAATGGGCAGGACAACCTTTAAATGGTGGTAGTACATATTATACAAAAGCTGCGGACATGGCTATCGCTGTTGAAACTGGTGGTCAACATGCTTTAATCCAAGCTAGCGGAAGTAGCGATGATTTAAATTCGGCATATAATATAATCAAGACAACTAAATCATCTAATGAAATTATTTTTGCTAAAGAGTATAATCAAACAAGCTATAATGTAGGAAACTCATATGCTGCCAGGTCAATTGAAACGTCAGCTACACAATGGGGTATGTTTAATCCTGCGGGAGATGTTCTTTATAATGCCTACCTTCCTTCAAACATCATCATTAACAGCTATCTGCCAGAAGATATTAGAGGACATGAGAAGCAATTTTTCTTTAGAGAATATACTCATGACGGAGATACATACACTTTAGGAAATATTGGAAACTGGGCTTGGTTTGATGAGTCTTCACTTATTAATGGTACAGGTGGTGACTATAATATGCCAACATTTAGATATGCAGAAGTATTACTCATTGCAGCCGAAGGACTTGCAAGAACAAACAAAGAGGGTGAGGCTAGGGGCTATCTCAACCAAGTTAGAAAGCGTGCTGGAATTCCTGATATTGACGCCAGCGTAACAGGTGATGAGTTGATTCAAGCCATTCTGACAGAAAGGCTGCAAGAGCTTCCATTAGAGTTTAGAATTTGGGATGATATTCGTCGAACAAGATTATATCCAGAAGCTGACGGAGTAAATTCTGGAAAGTTAAAATGGACAGCTTTAAATTCAGCAGTTATCCAAAACAAACCTGATGGACAAACAAAAGTGGGTGCTATTCCTGAATATGCACTTTTATGGCCATTACCTCTAAGAGAGATGCAAGCAAATTCAGCATTAGAGGGGCACCAAAACCCAGGTTGGAAATAATAATATAATTTTAAGAGGCTGTTTCTTTCTTTGAAACAGCCTCTTTTTAATTTAATCTTGTCATTAATTAAAAGTATATTCTCTAAATAATCAACCCCATAGCTTACAACATTTATAAAGTCATATTTGTTACTATGTAAAGACAAGGTAATATAATAATGAAAACAGTTTTAATCACTGGCGGATCAGGATTGGTTGGGAGAAAGCTTACAAAATTACTTATTAAAAATGGTTATGAAGTAATTTGGTACAGCCGTGAGCGTTATATAAGAGGGAGCATTCCTAGATATAAATGGGATTATCGCAATGGATATATTGATAAGGAAGCATTAGAAAAAGCAGATTATATTATTCATTTAGCTGGTGCAAATATTGGAGATGATCGCTGGACTAATAGAAGAAAAAAAACAATCTTAGAGAGCAGAGTTAAGACAACAAATCTATTATTGGAAACTCTAAAAGAAATGAATAAAACTCCAGAAGTATTTGTTTCTGCTTCTGCTGTCGGGTACTATGGTCTTGAAATATCGGACAATATACTAACTGAAGATGATGTAATAAATGGGACCGATTTTTTGAGCACTACTTGTCAGCAATGGGAAGAGGCTGCAGACAAATTTAGCACTGAATTGAATATTCGCACTGTAAAAATTAGAACAGCATTTGTTTTATCTAGCAAAAGCGAAGCACTGAAAAAAATGATGCTACCTGCTAGATTTGGACTAGGCTCGCCATTGGGAAAAGGCAAGCAGTATTTTTCGTGGATTCATATTGATGATTTGTGCAACATATATATTAAGGCAATTGAAGATAATAAAATGAATGGAGTGTTCAATGCAGTGGCACCAGATTACACTACAAATGCTCAATTCATGAGACAATTATCCAGAACTATGAATCGTCCATTCTTTTTGCCTCATATACCTACTTTTGCTTTACGCATTGTGATGGGTGAAGCTGCAGATATGATATTAGGCGGAAGCCGAATTTCGTCCGACAAAATTCGGAAATCGGGATTTCAATTTCAATATGATAAAGCAGTTAATGCACTATCAGACATATTAAATACTATCAAAAAAAAGAAGACAGAATATAAATAATATTGCTAATTTGAAAAACGCCTATTATTTAGCTCCAATTTTATAGAGTCTTCCCTCATCTGTTATAGCATATAATGAACCATCTACATGATCTGTAATATCTCTAATTCGCTGATTTTCATCAGAAAGCAATCTCTCCTCCCCTACTACTTTGTTATCCTTTATTATAATTCGTGCAATGTGTTTAGTATTTAATCCTCCTATAAACAAGTTGTTTTGCCATTCGGGTATGGCATCTGATGCGTAAAAGGTCATTCCACTTGGAGACAACACTGGATCCCAATAATATATTGGTTGTTCCATACCCTCTTTTTTAGTTATCCCATCACCTACTTTATTTCCATTGTATTCCATACCATAAGTTATGGTAGCCCATCCATAGTTTTTGCCTGGTTTAATCAAATTCAACTCATCCCCACCTCTTGGACCCATCTCAGAAAGCCAAAGCTCATGTGTGATTGGATGAATTGCTAAACCTTGCGGATTTCTATGTCCATATGAATATATCTCAGGAAGAGCACCCTCAAGATTAATGAATGGATTTCCTGAAACTGGTTTTCCATCAGTGGTAATGTGTACTACTTTCCCATATCCATTATCAAGAAGTTGAGCTTTAGGACGTGTTGCTAAATCTGATCGCTCGCCAGTTGAGACAAACAAATTCCCTTCCTTATCAAAAACTATTCTGCTGCCAAAGTGCATGCTATTATCAAAATATGGTATAGCTCTGAATATAATTTCAAAATCTTCAATTGTGGACTCATCATCCGACAGTTTTCCCTTTGCAGCTGCTGTCAGAGACCCTTGACTGGTTTTCTCTGCTATTGTGAAATACAACATCCTACTTACTTCAAAGTCTGGAGATGGCACTACATCCAGCAATCCACCCTGACTTCTATCATCAACTTCGGGAAATCCATATATAGGTGCAGAAACGCCCCCTTTAGTGTCAGCAATCCTCAAAGCTCCCCTTTTTTCCGTAATCAAGAGACGTCCATCGGGCAATGGAGTAATTCCCCAAGGCTTATTAAGATTATCGGCTATTATAGATACCTCTATCGGCGTCACTGTTTTAGCACCATCTATACGTGTTTGTCCCTCAAAAGCAGGCGTGTAACTGGAGTTTGGCTTTTCTGTCTCTACTGGTGGAAGCTTATCAGATACTTGTTCTATTGGGTTATCTTGTGTATCTACGTCATTGCTTTTGTTTTCTTCACCACATGTTGATGATACTAGCATTAATGCAAGTATTGAAATAGTTATATTATTAAAAAATTTCATTGGAACATTTGTTAATAGGTTTCTGAAAATGAGATCATAATATTACTTTAACAACAATATGGTGATTATAGTTTTTGACAACTATCATGAATATTAATTAATAAAACAAATATGAAACTGCTAAGTACATGACAAAAAACTAAATATATTTAGATACTAAGTATATGACAAATTTTATAATTCTTTAATTTACAGTGGAATAAGCCTCTAAATAATAGTATAAGACCTTGATTTTTTGTATTTTGCAAAGAAGGCTTCACTATTTTTATTTACGATATGCAAACCAAAGTCTCATGCAAAGATAGTAAGTTAAAAAACCAGATTTTAAACTGTAACAAAAAAGTTTTTTT
>CAYFTB010000115.1:0-7704 GCA_964345875.1 uncultured Proteiniphilum sp. | reverse complement strand
TTTTTTTATTTATAACCATCTTGTCACATAGATAGTAGTACTAAATGCTCACTCCCTTTTGAACTCAAATTAAGCGTAAGATAAAGAAGTATTATTTAGATTTATAAAATTCAAGCTAAAAACTCACTTTGACCGATAAAAAAGTATTTATTTGGCAATAAACATGTAAATTTGCAATTCACTTTAACAATATATAAAACAATTCGATTATGTTGACAGTTGAAAAGATTGGCGGAACATCTATGTCTCAGTTTCAAGATGTACTGAATAATATCATAAAAGGGAATAGATCTGAAAATGAGATGTACAATCGTATATTCGTAGTATCGGCTTATAATAACGTAACAAACTGGTTGTTAGAGCATAAAAAAACAGGAGAACCTGGTATTTACAATAAATTCTTGAATGGCGAGGATTATAGCAGTGCACTTGACTCTTTTTGTCAGAGACTACTACTTATAAATGATGGATTTGCTGATATTGGCTTAGACCTTAAGGAGGCAAGAGATTTTATTCGTTTCAGGATTGATCAATCTAAGACACTGTTATATAGCCTGAGCAAGG
Organism: uncultured Proteiniphilum sp.; assembly: GCA_964345875.1. GTDB lineage: Bacteria > Bacteroidota > Bacteroidia > Bacteroidales > Dysgonomonadaceae > Petrimonas. The sequence goes on along the minus strand of CAYFTB010000115.1, from coordinate 7,140 downwards.
TTCTTGCATCAGGATATGTGAATATGGAAGATATTCATCTAGCAGCTCGCGAAATTCTAGCTTCAATCGGAGAGGCACATTCTGGATGGAATTCGGCAAACATCTTAAATAATAATGGAGTAAACGCTAGATTTATAGATCTATGCGGCTTTAATGATAACGAGGCTCTTACAATAGACGAACGCATACATAAAGAATTTACAGGAGTTGACTTTAGCAACATAGTATGTATAGCTACAGGATATACCAAAGGAGTAGAAGGAATTATGAGAGCGTTTGACCGTGGATATTCTGAGGTTACATTTAGTAAGATTGCTGTCGAAGTAAGTGCTGCAGAAGCAGTAATCCACAAAGAATACCATCTTTCGAGTGCAGACCCAAAAATAGTTGGGGTTGAAAATAGTGTACCAGTAGGACATACAAATTATATCATAGCTGATCAGCTTGCAGATATTGGCATGGAGGCTATCCACCCGAAGGCAGCAAAGCCACTTGAATTAGCGGGAATAAATATTCGTATCAAGAATACATTTGAACCTGAACACCCTGGCACTCTAATTTCAAGAGATTATATTTCACCTGAGCCTAGAGTTGAGATAGTATCTGGTTCGCGACAAGTAATAGTGATTGAAATACATGATCCGATGATGGTAGGTGAAGTTGGATTTGACGGACGTATTATGGGGTACTTCGTTAAACATGGTGTCAGCTATATTTTAAAATCAACAAATGCCAACTCAATCACAATGGTTGTATGGGAAAGTGATAAGAGTAAGAACCTGATAAAAGTGCTAGAAGAAAACTTCTACCAGGTTACATATAAACCATCAGCTATTGTATGCACAATGGGATCAAACATTGCAATGCCAGGCTTTTTGTACAGAGCATCTAAGGCTTTATATGAAAAAGGAATAAATGTTGAGAGTTTTGCTCAGTCACTAATGCAGGTAAATATGCAATTCGTTATTGACAGAAATAAGTATGAAGAGGCAGTTATTGCTCTTAATGAAGAGTTGTGCGCTATTAAATAGAATTTGACACAGTAACAAAGTGACAATTTAGCAATAATAAAAGAGTGGGAGATTTAGAATCTTCCACTCTTTTATTATATTGATAAACGTCACATATCATCATCTTCATAACTATGATACAAAAAGTCATTATATGGGAATCGCTGAACATGAATCTCTTTTACTTTTTCATAAACTAAAGATTTCAATTCGTCAATATTTATTTTCTCTCTTGCTGAAATAAATAAACAACTATCCTTTAGCTTACTCATCCATGTATTTTTCAAATCCTCGAGTGAAAGGTTGTTTTTGTTTATAGGTGATAAATCATCTTCATCCTTTGCTTCATATTTAAAAGCATCAATCTTATTAAAAACTACAATTGTAGGCTTAGTATCCTTATCAATCTCAAATAATGTTTTCTCAACCACATCAACTTGTTCTTCAAATGCAGGATGAGAAATATCAACAACGTGAATCAAAATATCTGCTTCACGAACCTCGTCCAATGTTGACTTAAATGATTCAATAAGTTTTGTAGGCAATTTACGTATAAAACCTACAGTATCGGTAAGCAAGAAAGGAAGATTCTCAATTGTTACTTTTCTAACTGTTGTATCAAGAGTGGCAAACAGCTTATTTTCTGCAAATACATCTGATTTACTCAATAAGTTCATAAGAGTAGATTTGCCAACATTTGTATATCCTACGAGTGCAACTCTGACAAGTTTACCTCTGTTCTTTCGTTGAATACTCTTCTGCTTATCTATACTCTTTAGTTCTACTTTTAGTCTTGATATTTTATCTAAAATTATCCTGCGGTCAGTCTCCAATTGCGTCTCACCAGGTCCACGCATAATAACACCTCCACCACCTCTTTGTCGCTCAAGGTGAGTCCATAGTCGTGTTAATCGAGGTAATAGATATTCATATTGAGCCAACTCAACCTGAACCTTTGCATGCGATGTTTGAGCTCGCATTGCAAAAATATCCAGAATAAGACTGGTTCTATCTAAAATCCGTAGTTTAAACTCCTTCTCGATATTTCTAATTTGTCTTGCTGACAGTTCATCATCAAATATAACGACACCTACATCGTTGTCTTCGTCCTGAACATATTCACTAATCTCTTGTAGTTTACCAGTACCAACAAAAGTAACAGAGTTAGCCATATCAAGCTTCTGAACAAATCTCTTTTCAGGTACAAGTCCCGCAGTTTCTGCTAAAAAAGCCAGCTCATCGAGGTAATCATTTACTGTTTCCTCATCCTGTTCTGGAGTAATCAAGCCTACCAAGACTGCTTTTAAACTATCTATTTCACTTTTAATAAAATCTCTCATCTATTCTTACGATATATTTTTTAATTAAAACTTATATCCAAAAACCTATTCCCAACATAATAGCAACCTGGGAATAATCTTTAATGGATTGATATTTAATCTCCAAAGAGGTTCTAGATTTATACATAAAATCATACTGAAACCCCAATCCGACATTAATACCAAGACGACTATTATAAACATCCCCAGAATCAGTTGTAATATTTTTCGACTTATTCTTCCATTCTGAAAAGTGTAATCCAGCTAAAGGATAAAATGAAAACACAGTGCCTATAGGTACAACATAATGAATATCTCCATTAATATTCCACATTCTCTTATTTTTAATCTGCATATAGTAAGTAAATGACGGAGCAATACGAAAATTATTTGTTACATAATAATGTAAGTCTAATCCAATCCCCGGCCGTTGTATCTCTGAAGCATAGCCTAGATGTGCACCCATCCCAAACGTTCCTTCATATTGAGCAAAAGATTTTTGTTGAACAATAAAAAAAAGCAGGAGTAATAAAAGAAATTGTTTTTTCATATAATACACATTTTATACTCACAAAGATAATAAACAAATGAATATGACGAAATTATGAACTTTAACTTGATTCCCTTATCAGTGGGAGGTGCCACTGATACTTTACAGCTAATATCCTTACTAAAATTACAATTACTGCAGTAACTATTTCATTTACAATAATATTTAAATTAAAACTATATGCTATCGCAAAAAACATTGCTCCAATAACACAAGCCAGTGCATAGATCTCTTTTCTAAAAATTAGGGGTATTTGCATTATCATCAAGTCACGTAGCATTCCTCCAAATGATCCAGTTATTGTTCCCATGATTACTGCAACCCATGGTTCAAACCCCATTGCAAGTGTTTTTTCTGCACCTACCACAACAAACAACCCCAATCCAATACTGTCAAATAAGAAGACAGTATAATGAAGCTTTACTACCTTTGATTTGAACAACATAACAAAAAGGAGAGCTAATAGTGTAGCCCAAAGATAAACACTATTCATCATCCAAAATGGTGTTAACCCTAAAAAAAGGTCACGAATAGTTCCACCCCCGATAGCAGTAATAAAACCAATTGTAAAAGCCCCAAATAGGTCGAAATTCTTAGATGCAGCATGCCTCACACCACTGACGGCAAATGCAAATGTCCCAATAAACTCAATTAAATCAACAAATTGAATGCTTTGGAGTATTTTCATCATAAACATAAATGAAATACGAAATGAGTTGATAGATATCTATTATATGATAAAAAATGCAGATTAGGCTATATAATCATACCACTTCCTATGCAAAGCTTGCTTTCCTCGTTATATATAACGCCATATTGCCCCGAGGCGATTCCCTGCATTGGAGCATCAGAATCAATTATATACATATCCCCTACTTTTGTTAATTTACCATGAGTAAATTCGGGAGTATGACGAATTTTGAAAGTAACATCTTTCACATCATCAAAATCACCCCATATATCCCTAGTAATAAAAGAGAATCCTTGCAAATTAACTCTGTTACCATATTGATGTTCCGTATGATAACCTTTTGATACGTAAACAATGTTTCTGTCAATATCTTTTTTGATAACAAACCAAGGGCCGCCACCCAAGCCAAGCCCTTTACGCTGACCAATAGTGTGATACCAATACCCCTTATGTCTTCCTAATATATTTCCTGTTTCTAATTCCACTATTAAGCCTTCTTTCTCACCAAGATATCTTCCAATAAAGTCATTATAGTTTACCTTACCCAAAAAGCAGATTCCCTGACTATCTTTTCTCCTTGCAGAAGGAAGATTATTTTCAACAGCAATCTGTCTAACTTCAGATTTTAACAGATCACCAATTGGAAACATAAGCTTTGAGACTTGTACATATTCAATTTGCCCCAAGAAATAGGTTTGGTCCTTTACATGATCTTTAGACGTAGATAGCCATACTTCGTCATCTATTGTTGTAGTTGTAGCATAATGTCCTGTAGCAATTTTGTCAAATTGATGTCCCCACTTTTGATTAAATGTTCCAAACTTAATAAGCTTGTTGCACATCATATCGGGATTAGGAGTTAAGCCACGCTTTACGGAGTCAATAGTATATTTTACCACGCTATCCCAATACTCTTCGTGAAGAGATACCGTTTCAAACCTACAACCATATTTTTTAGCAATCAGCGTCACCATCTCAATATCTTCTTCGGATGGACAGTCTATATACCCATGTTCATCTTCCATCCCTATTTTAATATAAAACAAAGTTGGATCATAACCCATCTCTTTAAGCTGATGAACAACCACTGAACTATCTACTCCACCTGATACTAATGCTGCAATTTCCATATTATAATATTATAAGCCACAAAGTTACAAATAAGAATCAAAATGCGCCGGACTAACAATTGATAATAGTTTAAAATGTTATAATTTTGCGAATTAAAAATATTTAAAGAAGATGTCTGCTACACAACAATCACATCCAAAAGGGCTATATTTTATATTCATAACTGGCATGTCTGAGAGATTCAGTTATTACGGAATGCGCGCAATATTTGTTCTCTATTTAATTAATGCCTTAATGCTAGATAAGGAATTTGCCTCTGCACTATATGGTAATTATACGGGCTTGGTATATCTTACACCACTAATAGGAGGTTATGTAGCTGACAGATATTGGGGAATGCGAAAATCCATATTTTGGGGTGCTCTAATGATGGTATTAGGCCAATTCCTAATGTTTTTTAGTGCTCTGAACTACGAAAATATTGAACTTGCAAAATGGTTAATGTATGCGGGTTTAGGAGGACTTATATTTGGAAATGGTTTTTTCAAGCCTAACGTTTCATCTATTGTAGGAAGTTTATATGAACCAGGAGATAAAAGACTAGACTCTGCATACACAATATTCTACATGGGAGTGAACGTAGGAGCATTCTTTGCTCCTCTAGTTTGCGGATTCCTAGGTGACACTGGCAGACCTGAAGACTTTAAATGGGGTTTTCTTGCAGCTGCCATTACCATGATTGTCAGCTTAATTATTTATGTTACAAAACAACATAAGTACTTAGTTTCACATGATGGCAAACCCATTGGAATAACTCCCGCATCAAAAGTAAATAATGATTCTGCTGAAGAGAGTAATAATTCAAAGCAAAAGCTTAGTCCCGTAAAGATTGTATTATGGATTATCGCAGGATTTGTATTATTCTCATTGTTCCACAATTGGTTTTCGGGTGATGTAATTGGAGCTATCATCTATTCAGCATGTATTATTGTTCCTGGATTTGTTATTTCAGACAGCTCATTATCATCAATAGAGCGTCAAAGGATTCTGGTTATTTACATTATTGCATTCTTTGTCATTTTCTTTTGGTCTGCATTTGAGCAAGCTGGAATCTCATTGACATACTTTGCAGATGAACAGACTAATAGAAATATTTTGGGTTGGACAATGCCTGCAAGCTGGTTTCAATCCTTCAATGCTATATTTGTAGTTATTCTTGCTCCTATTTTCTCTACTATGTGGATAAAGTTAGGACAGCGTAACATGGAGCCTGCATCTCCTACAAAACAAGCAATTGGATTATTCCTTTTATCAATAGGTTACTTGCTTATTGCAATTGGCGTCAAGAATGTTGCTCCAGGAACAAAAGTAAGTATGTTATGGCTAACCGGGTTATACTTTATACATACAACAGGTGAACTAACTCTTTCTCCCATTGGCTTATCAATGGTAAACAAATTATCTCCTGCTCGCTTTGCATCTCTCTTGATGGGGGTCTGGTACCTATCTATGGCTACAGCCAATAAATTTGCTGGATCATTAAGTTCCCTATACCCTGAAGCCGGAAAATCAAAAATATTTCTTGTATTTGAAGTTTCCACATTATACGATTTCTTTATGATATTTGTAGTAATGTCTGCGATAGCTTCTCTGATTCTGTTCTTCTTATCAAAGTGGCTTCAGAAACTGATGCATGGTATAAGATAAACTTATTGGTTGCTTCTTTATTATTGCTCTGAATCAACTTTTTCGATACGAAGCACTTTCAAACATTATAGATAAAATCTATTTAGACCAAAATGAAAATCTTTTTATCGTTGAAAACACTTTCGGATATCTTTTGAAAATTAAATGGTCAAAATAGATTTTCTTGGAGCTAAAAAGCTGGACAATATGCTTTTGGCGATGTGTGTGCATGGCTGAGAAACTTTTTATTTTGGAACATAGAGTTGTTTTCTGACAACACTTTCTAAAGCTGTCAAAATGTATAGCTTTAGCCAGTATTAATAAATTCTTTTACCCCAAACGGCTGTGAATGGTAGAAAAACCATTTTTTATTTGGGGAAAATGTAGCCGAAACCATGAAACAAAAAATTGTTTTTAGCCTATTCACTCGTGAATGATGCAATAACCACTTTTAGTTTGGGAGAAAATGATACAGGTACCGCTAATTAAAAAATTTATTTTGCACAATCGGTTGTGAATAGTGCAATAACCACTTTTTATTAGGTCAAAATGTCACAAAAAAGCTCTAATAAAAAGTGGTTATTCTACCATTCACAGCATTTTTAGTAAAAAAAAATAATATATTATGCATACCATCAACTTTGAATGTAAATTAAAACTCATATATTCAGCACGATAGCCATAAAACATAATATTTGAAAATATAATAGCACCAAAGCAAGAGCCTAGTCCTCGATAAAAATCATTCGAAGAGGGCAGTTATCAACAAAATACCCAAAAATAAAAACCATATAAACAAATCAACGCAACGAG
>CAYFTB010000114.1:0-7782 GCA_964345875.1 uncultured Proteiniphilum sp. | reverse complement strand
TGTTTATATCACGAACAATAAGAATCTACATGTGTAATTCTATTATATAGGTTACGAACAAGATAATTCCACATGTGGAATTGTATTGTATAGGGTACGAATGGTTAAAATCTACATGTAGATTCTTATTGTATAGGTCTTATACAATATAATTCTAGTGTGGATTTCAAGCATCATGGCTAGTAGTTATTATTATTTTCTTGCCTTTTAAATAATAAGCAAATGGTTTTATTACTTTGTGAGTCTAAACTTATGTGTTTTGATGATAGTAAATAAAAAAAGACGCACAACTATGCGTCTTTTTTCTATGTTGGCAGATGTAAATAGGTGGAGGATTGATATTAATGTGTAGGTTATGCCAAACCTTTTTTGCCTTTTACTTATCTGTTGATTGTGTATTTTATTGTAGCTCCAAATCTTGATGGTGCACCTCGTTGTACATATGCATTTTCTTGCCCCGTCATGTCGGCAGCTTTAAAGTAGAATGAGATATATTCTTTTGCAAATACGTTTTTTCCCCAAAGTTCGAATGATACAGGTCCTTTTTGCAACGAAACGCTTGCATTGGTAAGTCCATAAAATGGTTGAGAATAGCCTTTGTTATAATCTCCTGTCCATTCCATATCGCCCTTATCATTGGCTTCGTAAATTTTGCCATTGTCCTCTGTCCAATATATTTTTCCAGCACCAGTGTATTGAATATTTGCAACCATTCTGTCTAAAAAAGCATCTTGTTTAAAGTTAATCACATAGCTTGCTCCTAAACTCAGTGTGTGCTGTGGTGCAAATGGGATATAATTTCCTGAATAGTCAACCTGTTTTGTTTCTCTACCCACTTTCATCTCTGTAGTATAGTTTTTGAATGATGCATTGGCAAATCCATATTCTGAGAATAGTGTAAAGTTTTTTGTGGGATTGTATTTTAGGCTTAACTCAACACCTTTGCTTGTAGATTTTCCTGCATTTGTAACAGTTCTGCCCGATGTGCCTTGGTCTTGTAGCTTAATGATCTGTATGTTGTTTACTTTTGAGTAGAACAAAGTGTAATTGATAGACAATCTTTTACCAAACATCTCGTATCTACCGCCCAACTCATATGCCCAGCTTGTTTCGGGATCGTAAGATACTTGATCTTCCAATGTTTGTTCATTATCACTGCCAAAGTCAGGAAAAGACCCTGCAAATTGTGGTGGAATATTTGCTTTCATATTTCTCATTAAAGATTCTTGTAGTGCTGTTTGCAATATCTTTGAGAAAGCTTGTTCGTTATAGCCACCTGATTTATATCCTTTTGATGCAGATAAGTATATCATAGATGTTGGTGAGAACTCATATTGAAGTGCTACTTTGGGCAACACTTCCCAAAAGTCTTTGCTATATTTGTCTGACAAAAGTGTGTCACCTTTGATTGGAATGGAAGGAATAGGACGTGGCGTGTTAAATTCTAAATTTACATTGCCACCAATGCTTTCAGTATAAAAGTCTAACCCTGTGTGTTCATAATCAAATCTTATACCAGCTGTTGCTGAAAGACCATCCAAACCAAATAAATTGTTCAGAGTAGATTGATGGAAGAAAGCCATGCCTCGTACTGGCTTGGTGTAAACACCCGGTAGTTCTATACTTCCATTGTTGTCATATACTATTCGTAAAGGTGCTCCTACGCTAGTGGTAATTCTATCCAATTGAGATTGCATTACAGCTACAGCGTCCTCTTTTAGAGTAACGGGTGTGTCAACTTCACGATTGTCTATAAATCCAAATAGTCCATAAACCCATTTGTAGTTGCTACTGTTTTCAGACTTTAGAGTAAATTCCTGACTAACTGAATGTTGTTTCTGACGTTGAGTTATAGTGAATACAGATAACTTTGTATAGTCCTGATCCATTACCATCTTATCGTTTAGATATTGGTATCCAGTAGTTGAGTTAATGCTATATCCATCGCCTTTGTAGTTTAGAGTTAATCCATTTGTAAAAAGGTCTCTTTTATATGAAGATGGATCATTGTTGTTAGCAGTAGTAGAGTCCACGTGCATATATGGGAAGCCACCCTGAACAAAGTGATCATAATTTGCCGAATACATTGCCTTGAAATTGGGCAATATTTCCCATTCTAATTTGATTTTACCTCCAGCATTCTCAATGTCGTCAATTCTTTTTCCAGTGTAGCTGTTTTTAAAATAACCATCGTTACGCTTATAGTATGCCCCAACTGCAAGTCCAAACTTATCACTTAGCTTGCTATAATTGGATGCACTTGCACTAAATTGCCCATAGTTGCCTCCATTTAACATTAACGTAGTTCCCTGAAAAGAAAGTGGCGAAAGTGTATAAATGTTTACTATTCCTCCAATTGCATTACGTCCATACAGCGTGCCTTGAGCTCCTCTTAGCACTTCTACCCGTTGAATATCCTGAAATTCAAAATCGAATGCTGATGGGTTGAAGCTTGGAATGTTGTCAACATACAAACTAACAGTTTGTGCTCCCGATCTTGCTCCAATTCCTCTGATGTATATAGGTGTAGAAACCTTTGATCCATATGATGGAATAAAGAAATTTGGAATCACGGCACTCATTTCCGGAAGTGATTCTATGCGGCTGTTTGCCAATTGTTTTGGCGTGATAACTGAAACAGCAGTAGGCATTTTCTTAATATCATTTGTTTCCTTTACGGAGGTAGTTATCACAAATTCATCAAGATAGTATGATTTTAAAGTGTCTTGGGGATTGCCCTCTTTGTTTGTAGGTTCGTCATTTGTAGCAAAAGTCGTAAGTGAAGTTGCTGCGACCAAGAGAAGTAATAATAGTTTTTTCATTCGGATATACTTTTCATATTTTATGGATGCAAAGTTATAGAATGAAAACTTTACTATCAATCACTACAAATAGTGATTTTTTTCTTTAATTGTGTAAAGTTGTAGTTAATACATAAAAAAAGCTCAACGGATATAAACTTATCTGTTGAGCTTGTGAGTTGTATGATTCGTTATGTATATCGCTAGTTGTTAGTCGAAATTAGCTTTTCAATTCCATTCTCTGGTTTAAGAATATCTTTCAGATCTTCAAATGGAATAAATACTTCAATTGCTCCCATCACATATGGAGCAATCTCATATTGATTGAATACATAATTCAATCCCTCTTCATTAATCCAAAAGTTGTTGTTAGGAAAAATCTCTTCGATGTTGAAGAATCCTATATTTAAAAGATCTTCAGGCTTGTCAACCTCATTTTGCTTCATGAGACGTCTAATTATTATTTCTGCAAGTGGCTTTTGATAGTTAGGTATAAAAATATCCTCTTCAGATACTGTTGTCAAATTATTAAGATCAATGTTAGTGAACACAACATTATAAGAACCATGTGCTCCACCTGTATAGTTGCTAAACTCAACAGCATAACTTAATAAAGAGTCGTTTGTGAATTTTATTTTGTTTTCCAAATTAAGATAATACCAATACCACATTGGCATATTGTCATCTTTCATACGCTGTACTTCTTCGTAATACATGTTTGATAGCGACTTATATTCTTCTTTGTATTCATCCATATAACTAGTTAGGGCTTCCTGAGGAGAAAACTGGTCAAGCTCTACATCACCAAAAAAAGTGCCTATAAATATCTGCTGTAAACGCGATAAATCTTCTTTAGATTTAAACTGTTTAGGATATAAAAAGTTAATATTCACATCTGAATAGGGTAAAGTGGTATCATTAACTTCTAATAGCTGAACGTGTTCATTTATTTGCAGACTATCATATATGATTTCGTTATATTTTTTTGTGTCAGCACTTTTATTCTTGCAAGATGTGGTGAACATCAAAAAGCTGATAAAAACAAGAATCGACGAATAGTAAATTGTTTTTTTCATAAAAGTGGTTATAAAGTTATTGTATTATTTGTTTTATAGCTCCAAGGTTTGGAAAAAACTCCACTTTGATAGGTTGTTTATTATTATCTAACATCCTTTTTGTGAGTACATCTTGCGAGCCATATTGTGCAATATCAACATCTTGTGTTTTAAGGTTTTTGTTATTGAAATCAATTGAGAGCTGTGCCTTAGCCGGTATGTTGTAAACTACACCTTCTGAAAGTTTTTTGTCTAATCTTTGTCTGTCTTTTTCTGATAATACAGACTCTGTTTGAGGGGTTTTGTTTTTGAGTGATAAATAAATTGGCTCACCAGCAAGATTATCAGGAACCACATTTCCTAGTTTTTTTGAAAATCTGGCAATTATCATTCTGTCGATGTCTTTGTTCTTTTCTGGAATAATAATTATGTCTTTGGTAAAATACTCTGATTGTTCACTACCAGCAAACATTTCAGTAAGAGCCTTTTCCTGACTATCAATTTGTTCCATTACAATTTTATATGCCTCGCCGTCTGGTGGCATATTGTCAGCTTCGCCAATGAGGATGTCGTTTTTACTACGTCTCAAGTCAAATATTTGTCTCGACACTAATTCTGCCTGTTTAGCTGTTGAACCTGCCATCAATACTTCTTCTGCCAAAAAGCGTCTTGCATTTATAGGTTCAGCATCGGGAGCAGGCAAACTAAACATTTCGGGCTTCTCAATGTTTGCATTTGTATTTATTGATGCAATAAGTCCATCTTCGGTTAATTCAACAAAAGTTGCAACCGACTTAGGATTAAAAAAAATCATAAAAGATTGTTCTGGATCAGGCACTCCCACATTATTTACCAGAATATCCTCTAATGAAAACTCCGTTTTGGTTTCCATTATTGGGTCAATATTCAGATAACGCTGAGAAAATTGATAAAATTCGCCCCTGGTATAAATGGTCTTCTTAATTTTTAAAGTTACCACTACTGATGTTTTAGGCAATGAATATGCAACACCATAGTTGTTTGCTTTTACAGCATTCATCCTTACGGTTTGTTGTGCACTAGCAGCGCATACGCCAATGAATAGGATAATAAGCAGGGTTTGAATTTTATGTTTCATTGTTTTGATAAATTATTAATTTATTAGTGTGCACTCTGAAATTGCTCCAAAAAACTAACGTCATTCTCAGAGAACATTCTTAAATCCTTTACTTGATATTTCAAGTTGGTAATTCTTTCAATTCCCATTCCCAAAGCATAGCCAGAGTAAACTTTACTATCTATGCCACAATTTTCAAGTACATTAGGGTCAACCATACCACATCCAAGTATTTCTACCCATCCAGTGTGTTTGCAGAAAGGACAGCCTTTGCCTCCACATATGTTGCAAGAAATATCCATCTCTGCACTTGGTTCGGTGAATGGGAAATATGATGGACGAAGTCTTATTTTTGTTCCTTCTCCAAACATCTCTTTAGCAAAGAATAATAGAGCTTGTTTTAAGTCGGCAAACGAAACATCCTTGTCAATATACAGAGCTTCTACCTGATGAAAGAAGCAGTGTGCGCGATAAGAAATTGCTTCATTTCTGTAAACTCTGCCTGGGCAAATAATTCTGATTGGGGGTTGTGAGTTTTCCATAACCCTTGTTTGCACCGATGAGGTGTGGGTACGCAACACAACTTGAGGATCGCTTTGGATGAAAAAAGTATCTTGCATATCTCTTGCCGGATGATCATCAGCAAAGTTGAGAGATGAAAAAACATGCCAGTCATCTTCAATCTCTGGACCCTCGGCAATTGAAAATCCCAGACGCTTGAAAATATCATTAATCTCTTCCTTAACTATTGAAAGCGGATGACGTGAGCCAAGAGAAATAGGGTAGGAGGTTCTAGTCAAATCAATATTATAATTTTTAACCTCATTGCTTGCAAAGCCATCTTTCAGCTCCTTTATTTTATCTTGAGCTATTTGTTTTAGTTGATTAAGTTTTATGCCTACCTCTCTCTTTTGATCTGATGGCACATTTCTAAAATCATCCATCAAGGCAGAGATTGATCCTTTTTTGCTTAAATACTTAATACGAATTGTCTCCAACTCCTCGCTGTTCGATATGCTTAGGGTTTCTATTTCGTTTAAAATAGTTTGAATTTTATCTAACATGTTATAGTTTTTATCTGATAATTACATTGCAAAAATACATTATTCTTGTCTATTATCCTTGTAATTAAAGAAAGATTTCAATTTGAAAATTTTTTTGAAAACATATTGTATTTTTGTATAGATTATATTTGTCAAATAATGATTTAGGAAATGCTGAATAAGGTTAGAAAATATATAGCTGATAATAAATTAGTTGATGACTTTGAGAAGATTATCGTAGGACTGAGCGGAGGTGCCGACTCTATGGCACTCATTAGTGTGCTTTTGAAACTAGGTTATGATTGTATTGCCGCTCACTGCAATTTTCATCTTCGTGGTGATGAGTCAGATGCAGATGCTTTGTTTGTGAAAGAATGGTGTGAACTTAATAGTATTGAACTAAGAATGATAGATTTTGATACTATCAGCTATGCGTCTAATAATAAAATATCTATTGAGATGGCTGCACGTGATCTTAGGTATAACTGGTTCGAGAACCTTCGAAAAGAAAATAATGCAAATTATATAGCTGTGGCTCATCATCAAAATGATTCAGTGGAGACGTTCATTATAAATATGATTAGAGGAACTGGCATTAGTGGTCTGCTAGGCATCTCTCCTAAGAACGGATATGTGGTTCGTCCTCTTTTAGGCGTAAACAGATTTGAGATAGAGGAGTATTTGGATTATAATGGAATATCATACAGAACTGACAGCACAAACTTGCAAGATATCTACACGCGTAATTATATTAGATTAAATATTTTGCCCTCATTGCAAAAACTAAATCCTTCAATAGTAGATGCAATCTACAAAACTACAATAAATCTGGCCGAGGTTGAGAAAGTCTATCGTAGTGCTATTACTAATGATATAGATTTGGTATATGAAAGTAATAAGATTGATATTCCCAAGTTGAAGAAAACGGCATCTCCAAATTCTGTTTTGTTTGAAATTCTTAATCCTTTAGGCTTTTCATCTTCTACAATCGAAGATTTATTGCAAAGTTTGGACTCTACACCAGGTAAGATGTTTTTTTCAAGCACTCACCGATTGATCAAGGATAGAGATAAGATTATAGTTGAGGAGCTTGATAGTAGTGCTTTTGAAGATTCTGTATTTTATATACAAAAAGAGAACACAGAGTTAGAGTACCCAATAAAAATGAAAATTAATATTTGTGGCACACCTGCGTCTATCACCAAAAGCTCAAAGTTCTTATATGCCGATGTTGATTCTTTATCATTCCCACTGATATTAAGAAAATGGCAGAAGGGTGACTGGTTCATACCTTTTGGTATGAGGGGCAAAAAAAAGTTGAGTGATTTCTTTACTGATAATAAACTTAGTCTTGCAGATAAAGAAGATGTTTGGCTCTTAACAACAAGCATTGGTGAAATAGTATGGATTGCAGGATATAGGAGTGATAATAGATTTAGAATTACTGATAAAACCTCTCGAGTTTTATGTATCGAGATTTTGTGAAATAAATTAAATAGATGCAACTTTAATAGCAAATGTTGAATAGGATTGCTTATGTTGATGCTTTCACCAAATGCTCAACCGAATTACTTCAGCTGCGTTTTTGGAAATACTTTGTTAACGGTTCAGGTATTTTTTAAGCACATTACAAATTTTATTTGCGATATGAAAACCAAAGTCTCATGCAAAGATAGTGAGTTAAAAAAGTAGGTTTTAAACGGTAACAAAAAAGTTTTTTTGCCCCACAACAAGTATAAAGTGGCAAAAAAACTTTTTTGTTTTGCATATCTCATTAACTATTGCTC
>CAYFTB010000113.1:0-7876 GCA_964345875.1 uncultured Proteiniphilum sp. | reverse complement strand
TTCTTGATTTTATATAGCATTACTATTATGCTGCAACTGCACTACCCATAAGGAAAGTAGCTGCGAGAGCAACAATTGCATAAAGCTCAGGGAATACAGCAAGAATAAGAGTATTACCAAAAGCATCATGTCCTTGTCCGATAGCAACTACTCCATTCGCACAAATTTGTCCTTGTCTGATAGCAGACAATAAACCAATAAATCCTAGAGCAAGACCAGCACCAAGTGTTGCCATAGCCTGGAATGCAGAAATCTCAGGTGTAAGGATACTAAAGATATTCTGGAACATAAAGTAGCCAGCAAAACCATACAAACCCTGTGTTCCTGGCAAAGCAGCCAAGACAAGGAAGTTTCCAAACTTACCGTCAACCTTCTTTGCAGCCCCGATTGCTGCATTTCCTACAATAGTAACTCCATAAGCACTACCAATTCCTGTGAGTGCCAACATGATTGCAATGCCTAAATAGGCGATAATTAAATTAGTCTCCATAAAATGTTTATAATTATAATGTTATTTTCTAATTGTTGATTAAATACTTACTTTCTTAAATGGGTTATACTTATTGCCTCCTCCTTCAAACTCGGCATTTTTATAAAATTCTACAAATGTAAGACGCACAGGGTGTACAAGTGCCCCAAGAGCATTCATAAATAGATTGATGGAGTGACCTATAACAAATATTAGAATGTAAACTATTGGCTTCAATACTGCATTGTCGGGACTCATACCTACGGCTAAATCGTTAAATACAGTTGCCAAAATACCACCCGAAAGCCCTAGCGCGAACAAACGCACATATGATAATATATCGCCTAATAGGCCTGTTGCCATATTATAAGTATCCCACAATGCAAGTCCAAAGTTATACAGAGGATTCTTTCCTGGTGTATTATAAAATAATATCAACAGCAACATAGGTACAATAATAATCAGATGTAATGTACCAAACATAGGCAATGCAGAGGGAATCAAAACTGATACAATGATGCTAACTAAGAAAACGAACCAGCCTATAGTTGATAATGCATATTTGAATCCAAGTTGCTTAGTTCGGTTTGCCACCTTCATTATCATACCAAATAATATTTGAGCAATACCCAGTTTGAGAGATAATAAAAACATATCATTATTATCAAGAAAAACCTTATTCTTCAGGTCTTGTGCAAATTGGAAAGGAAGCTTATAAATATCAAATCCAAAGAATCCACCGGTAAGCATGCCTGCAACCATAGTTGAACCTCCCAACACCACAACAAGAGCCATAACTGATTTCATGTATGAGTTGAGTTTGTCTTTCATAGCAATACGGGCTATAAGTCCTACTATTAATAATAGCATACCATAACCAATATCACCTAACGATAATCCAAAGAAAAGCATATAGAATGGGGCAAAGTATGGTGTTAAATCTATCTCGTTATACTTTGGTAGCATATACAATTCCGTTAGAGGCTCAAAATAGCTAAAGAACTTTTTATTCTTAAACTTTATTGGCACATCATCTTCCGGACTAGGGTTAGAAACATCATAATACACTGCTTTAGATTCCAGATAATCAGTGATTTCTTTTTCATTATCTACTGGTGCCCATCCTTGCAACAACATAATCTTGTCATCCGCAATCGAAGTGGTGTTTTGTAACACCTTTGTGTATGTTATTCTATTTTCATAATCTCTGATTGCAGCATCAATAGATGGAATATCTACAGCAAGTGCTTTTAATTTTTCATTTTGCTTTGCTATACTATCCTTAATTGACACAATTAAAGCATCCAGTTCGGCAAGCGAAACATTTGGCAGCTTTTCAGCTTCAAGATTTATATCATTAGCTATATTTTTATTCTTGCTTACAGTTACGAAATAAGTTTTCGAAGTTTCCTTATTGATGACTACAGCGTCATGAGTCTTCTCCCAATCTACATTATATTGATTGTCAGGAATAACAAAAAACTCAATATTCCAACCTGCCTCTTTAAGTTTCTCAACCTGAGCTGTATCAAAGTTGCCCCATGGAATAAGAGTATCTCTCTCCTTAGAGCTAACCTGCAGTTTTTGCAGAAGCAACGCCCGCTCATTCTCAATTTCCTCAATCTTATTTGGTAATTGCTTTCCAACTTCGATATCAGAAGTATTAAAAGTTATAGCTTCATTCTTATCAATAGTTTTCTCAAGAATGCTTTTTGTCTCTTTGAGCAATTTGGCCTGAGTCAACAAACGATACATTTCCTCATTATCATCTGCTGTCTTTTTTGATTCAGCAACGTGAATCAATCCCAATTCACTAAGATCATCTAAAAATTTCTTGTAATCCTTATGATAAGCAAGGAACATAAATTTTTTCATTCTTGCTACCATACGCTACCCTCCTCTTCTTTCTTTTTCTCTTGGCGATCACGCATTATCTTTTGTGATGATTTTGATAGATTCTCCTCATCTTCTAAATAACGTTTAATCTTTAAAATTGCATCATGATAACCAGGTATTTGAACCTTCTCGAAAAGATTTACCTTTTGCGTAGTTTTCTTTCGTGCATAATCAAGCCTTTGAACTTTTAGTTCATAAAAGTCGCGTTTGATACCAATTTCAGCTAGTCTCTCCACAGTACTTATACCATCAAGAAACCACTTAGGTTTACTAAACAGGCTAAACTCTTTAACTTCGAACTCCACACTGTCGAGCATAGGAAATATAACACCGGCTATCTTTTTCTTAGAAAGATGAACATCCTTGACGCTTAGTAGATCAGTATCAAACTCATTCCACATACCAAGCATCTTTTCATACGAGCGAATCTCTCTTTCGAGTTCTTGCTCCAGTTCATCCATTTCATTTTTTGCCCTCTTCACCTCCATCCTCAAAGCTGTTTCTTTGCTTTGAAGGGTGGGAAGAGCACGCTCACGAACACGAGCCTGCTTTTCAAGCTCCTGCTGCGACGTTTTGTTATATTGAAACTTTATAGCCATTTAATTTACTTTTTCCAATACAATTCTACCAGTTCACGTTTCATATTTACCTCTTCAGGATTGAAGTGTTCTGATAGTATGCTCCATGTAGTATCTAGCATCTCATCAGTATTTAAGTTTACATCAATAGAGAGAATAAATTCAGAGTAGTCTCTGGCAAACGAAAGTGTACGCTGGTCATAGTCTGTTAAATCAAAGCCATTCTCTAGCTTCGTTTTAGCATTTGCAGCATCAGCATATAACCGCACTGCAGCATTCATTAATTGAGGGTGATCCTCACGAGTTTTTTTACCTTGAACAAGTTGCTTCAAGCGTGATAACGAGCGGAATGGGTCAACAACAACTTTGCCAATATCACTATCACGACGCAAAAATAATTGCCCTTCTGTAATATATCCAGTATTATCAGGTACAGCATGAGTAATATCACCACCCGATAGAGTTGTTACAGCAATAATTGTTATAGAACCTCCATTTGGAAACTGTGCAGCCTTCTCATAGATCTTAGCAAGGTCTGAATATAAAGAACCAGGCATAGAGTCTTTCGAAGGAATTTGATCCATACGATTAGATACAATAGCCAATGCATCAGCATAGGAAGTCATATCCGATAGAAGAACCAGAACATTTTCGTTATGATCAACAGCAAAATATTCTGCTGCTGTAAGTGCCATATCAGGAATAAGAAGACGTTCAACTGCTGGGTCTTCGGTAGTATTCATAAAACTGATGATACGATCCAGTGCACCTGCATTGCTAAACACATTCTTATAGAATAGGTAGTCATCATTAGTCATACCCATTCCACCAAGAATAATTTTATCTGCTTTTGCACGCAAGGCTACTGTTGCCATTACCTGATTAAAAGGTTGATCTGGGTCAGCAAAGAAAGGTATTTTCTGTCCTGACACCAACGTATTGTTTAGGTCGATACCTGCAATACCAGTGGCAATAAGTTCCGAAGGCTGTTTTCTTCTTACTGGATTTACAGATGGTCCACCAATCTGGCGTTCATCACCTTCAGGCACTGGTCCGCCATCAATAGGATTTCCATATGCATTGAAGAATCGTCCCGATAGCTGAGTCCCCACCTTAAGTGATGGAGCCTTTCCGTGAAAAATTACTTCAGCATTAGTTTTAATACCTTCTGTTCCTTCAAAAATCTGAAGAGTAACCTCATCATTTATAATTTTTACCACCTGAGCCAAACGACCATCTACTGTTGCTAGTTCTTCGTAGCCCACTCCAGTTGCTCTTACCGAGCAGGTGGCTTTTGTAATTTGCGTAATCTGTGTATATATTTTTTGAAATGCTTTAGCCATAATATTAAATTGAATGTTAGCTGTTAGCCCTTACTTGCAACATCTCATCCAGTTGCTTACGGTATTTATCAAATCTCTCAGACTTAAATTCAGCATAGTTCATCTGACGACAAACGTCGATGACCTTCTTAAAGTAGTCTGACACATGATTGAAGTTGTCAAACTCAAATTCCATCTCACATATATCAACTACCATATCCAGAATATACTTCTGACGTTCGATAGGTGTAACTGCATCGATATCATCAAATGCATCCTGCTGAAGAATTACAAAGTCTATAAGTTCCGACTTCCAGAAAGTGATATGATATTCAACTGGCACACCATCATCACCAAGAATATTGATTTGCTCAGCAATTTCCTTGCCTCTTAATAAGCGGTTTTTAATATCCGCAACCTTTGTAGTCCAGTCTTCTGATATCTCTTTAGCTATAAATTCTTCAAACTCTGGATATTCAATATATTTGGAGTAAGATTCAATAGGATTGATAGCTGGATAACGTTTTCTGTCAGCTCTATCTTGTTCTAAGGCGTAGTAACAACGAGCCACTTTCTTAGTATTCTCTGTTACAGGTTCTTTTAGGTTACCACCAGCTGGCGAAACAGTTCCGATAAATGTAATCGAACCCTCATTGCCATTATTAAGTGTAACGTGACCAGCACGACCATAGAAGTTGGAAATTACTGCCGAAAGGTCCATCGGGAATGCATCAGGTCCTGGCAACTCTTCCAATCGGTTACTCATCTCACGTAATGCCTGAGCCCAGCGTGATGTTGAGTCGGCCATTAGTAAAACTTTAAGTCCCATAGAGCGATAATACTCACCAATAGTCATTGCAGTATAAACCGATGCTTCACGTGCAGCAACTGGCATGTTTGAAGTATTTGCAACAATAATAGTACGTTCCATCAATTTGCGACCAGTGTGTGGATCATCTAGTTCGGGAAACTCTGTGAAAATTTCCACTACCTCGTTGGCACGTTCACCACAAGCAGCAATAATTACAATATCAGCCTCCGCTTGTTTTGATATTGCGTGCTGCAATACGGTCTTTCCAGTTCCAAATGCACCTGGAATAAAGCCAGTACCACCCTCTACAATTGGGTTAAGGGTATCTATGGTTCTAACTCCCGTTTCAAGTAGCTTATAAGGACGTGGCTTATCTTTATATAGTTTTACAGGTACCTTCACAGGCCATTTCTGAATCATATTCAGATTATGTTCTTTACCTTCCTTATCTGTAACTACTGCAATTGTATGATATACATTATATTGTCCTGCGTCAGCAATACTCTTAATAGTGTATTGTTCTTGCATCACAAAAGGCACCATAATTTTGTGTGGTTGATAATTTTCATCAACCTCGCCTAGCCAGTCACCACCTGACACCACATCACCCACCTTTGCTATGGGTTTAAAGTCCCAAAGTTTTTCTTCATTTAGCGGGAAGGTATATTTACCTCTTTCTAAAAACACTCCCTCAAGCTTGTCAAGGTCGTTTTGCAATCCATCCAAGTTGCGTTCTAGCAATCCTGGTCCAAGCGTTACTTCAAGCATATGTCCCCTAAACTCAACTTCCGAGCCAACTTTGAGCCCGCGGGTACTCTCGAACACCTGAACGTAAACATTTTTACCAATAACCTTAATAACTTCCGACATCATGTTGGTGCCATCAAGATTGATATAGGCTATCTCATTCTGAGAAACTGGTCCGTCCACTTCAACGATAACCAGGTTCGAAATGATACCTTTTACTATTCCTTTTGTTAGCATATATTATTTTTTTATTTTTCTTTTCTAATTATGATTATCCTTGTTATTCCTCAGGCATTTTAATATTTTCTTTCAATCCAGATATTAGTTCGCGGAATACTCGCTCACCCTCTTCGGCATTGAGGCTTACCCATCGCTCTAATATTTGAAGCTTACACATATAAGCAAATATATATTCAATATTAAAATAATCATAAACTGTATTTTCATCCAGCCACTCCCAGCGAAATTTATCTAACTTACGTTCTCTTTCGAAGATGTCTTCATCTTCTGAAAGTCGCAATATTGTATCATAATATTCAAACTCTTGGCTCAATCCAAAATCACGCATATTGGCATTTTCACGAATGGTTTTAGCAATTTCATTATTTCCTACAACCACTTTTGCAACGTCCATGTTATATTTACGTGCATAGATTGCAGAAAGCAAATTACCAATATTAAGATTCAGTTCAAACCATTTGGATAGTAGCAAATTATTTGCCTCCACACCATAGTCCATATACAAAGATGTTATCAAATCCTCCCACAGTCGAGTTTCCTCGCGTGCTTCAAATTCTAGCCACTCCATTATAAATTTCTCATAATATGGTGGAATATCTTTGTTATTAACCGGCAAATCTTCTTTTACTCTCTCGATAGCCTCTAGCACATCTTCTTGCAACACAGAACCCATCTTGTTTAGTTGAGCTTCTTTGTCATTCAATAAACTAATTAGATTGTCATTGTCATACTTAAGAAAGTATTTGCGGAGCAGTTTCTTGTCTTTCTCTTTTAGAACTTCATCAAGCGTAACTTTAAACTCTTCCACTGTAAAAGGAAGCTTCATGCTATCAAAAGTAAAATCAGGGAGTCCAGCAATTAAGTAATAATATTGGCTTTTAAAGAGCATAATTATATTAGTCGGTTAGAATTATATACATATATAAAGAAGTCAAGAGCCATCAAAACAATAACTTTTGAATTTGAGGACGCAAAAATTCGCGGAAGTACTCAATAAACTCATCTTCCGAAAACTTCACTTTGTATGAACCATCTGCTGGAGAAAGCATGAATCCTGACTTAAGGTTATTAACAGATTCAATTCTCAATCCACTATCAAGCAAACCTTTAACATTTGCAGCTATATACTTTGTAAGTTCCTCAGAATTTTCGACACTTATTGTCAAAGATTCATCTTTTGCCCAATTGGTAACTAAATCTGCAATCAGCTTTTGCATAAAAGCCTTATCTTCTGTTGCTGCCTTAACGTTTGATGAAGATAGCTTGTCTGTAACTAAATTAGTAATCTCACTTTTCAAAGCCTCAGATGCCTGAGCAGAAAACAATTTCAATTCCGACTCAGTATTCACTTTAATTTCGGCAGCCTCTTTTTTTGCTGTTGCAATAATATTCTCAGCTTCCTTTTTGGCATCACTCAATATCTTTGTTCTTTCGGCTTGTGCATCAGATAAAATCTTGCCAGCCTCAGCCTTCCCTTTTTCTACTCCCTCGTTTAATAGTTTTGAGGTGAGTTCTTGAATCTTATCCATATTTATATGTTATTTTGTTTGTTATTAGTCTTTGGTGATGATTATTTGCGCTAATCAAGGATCGTTTTTATAATCTTACAAAGATACGAAAATATTCAAACTAAATAATTATACCTAGATAAATCAAACATAAAAGGAGCAAAGATGTACTAATGTAGTTAAAGCTTTATACTCACATATATAATGTGAGAACTTAAATAGATTTGACTAGAAGAAATTATCTCAGCTAAACTGAAAAACATGTCGCGCCACTCAAACAGCATTTTGTTTTTAACGTTTCTCTT
>CAYFTB010000112.1:0-8021 GCA_964345875.1 uncultured Proteiniphilum sp. | reverse complement strand
TAGTTAGGAGTTCCTAACCTAAACTGTACCCCCTAAGAAAAAATGAGGGAGTAAGGTGCTGAAAGAAAGCGGATTAGCCCGCAAAGGTGGCTTTCCCGTCCATACCGCCAATAGATTTAGAAAATCAATAAAGAGTCCTGTCATTCAGTAGAATACAGGACTTTTTTTATTTTACCTACCCCAATAAAAAATCCCATTAAAAACGAAGATAAAAGAGGCTAATCCGTGTGACTTTTGGATTTGTATAAAACATCCCACTTCCAAGTTCCTTTCTCATTGTATTTCAGATTTTACCCAACAATAAGATGAACTCTTAATAGTAATTTTGTAACCAAAGAAAAGAGTTTGTTTATTTTACGCTCTTTTTAGCTTAGGCAAATTCCAGAATAATATTTATAGATTCTTCCATAGCATCGTCAATAAAGCCGCATGTATTAATTACTACAATTTCGCCTTCCGAAATATCTGGATCATGTTTTACTGTATAGCCATTCGCTAAGAGCTGTTTCAACAACAGTTCTTAGTCTTCAAATTTTTCGATATATATATATTATTGAATTTTAATCAAGTTTGTACAGACCTTCCAAACATGAAACATGATGCTCTTTTATCCCTATCTCGTCCATCCAGCGTCGGGTCTCAAATGTTGTAAGAGTTCCTGTATTTGTGCCTTTTCCCTGATCGTTGTTCCATACCCAAAGCGGGGTAGGCCACAAACAAACTTTAAACTTGATTGTCTTATAAAACTCCTCACTGCATCCTTGTTGCCCATGGTGCGAAACTTGCAAATAATCACAATTCAAATCTTTACGGTAAGGACCGTTCAATACTTTATCACCACATTCCACTCCTGCATCGCCTAAGAATACGATTGACTTCTTTTTATCCCAAACCCGAATAATCATGCATGAATTGTTGTACGGATTAGTCCTTATTTCTTCGTTGGTCACACCTAGTACTTTAAAGTTCAAACCGTCAATTTTATCCGTTAATCCAGGTTCGGTTAAGTTTACGACTTCAATACCCGATGCATCCAAAGACTCATAGAAATCATAGGCATATTTATCATACGGCTCTTCACATTTAAGCAAATCGTCCGAGAAACGAGAGTGATAAACTTTTTTTATCTTTAAATCTTTAGGTTCCTTCAATATTTCGGTTAAAGCTCCTACGTGGTCATTATGTGGATGTGATACAATCCATGCTTCTACCTCGTTCCCCAAAGCGGCAAGAAATCCTCTCAGAAAAGAGGTTTCTTCTTTCATTCCTCCATCCATCACAACAACACGTCCCTTATCAGTCTGGAATACATAGGAATTGCCGATTGTATTAACTTGCGACGGAACTTGCCATAGGGTAAATCCTGATTTAGCAGATACTAGTATAGGTAAACAAACCAACGTAGTAACAAGAAGTAAAAAGTGTTTATTCATATCTTTATTAATTTTCTATTTTTCAGCTACAACACGTGACAGTTTAGGAAGCATTGATTCTTTGGTATTTTCCACCCCTTTATCAAGTGTTTCTTTTTTCAGTTTCGGAAATAAATCAAACAATCCCATAAGCACTTATATATTTGGAATATAATCTAATTCGTGATTCGAAGTTACAATGCTCAAAGATAGTGAATTTCAACCTATACACATCAAAAAAATCACAAAAAAAATGCATAGTAAAGCAAAGATGTCTCGTCCTAAAATACCGTTACATAAAAAAGAACATTTTAAAAGCAGAATTCAAGTCTAGAAAAGCATATCGAGATAGCGAAAGAAAAGCTATATTCTTTGATATGATGATAAATATAGCCGAGAAGGACCTGAAAGTTCCAATCAGAAAAAAGTCCTTATCCGAACAATCAAAGAGTACACAAAAGAACGTAAAAGATAAATGACTTTTACTTATGGATTGTTAGAAGGAAGCAGTCAGATTTATTATAGCAGGGTCAAAAGCGAGGCTAGTAGTAATTTAAAAACTCAAGAAGCAATATCATTAGTTCAAGGCGTACGTTATCAGCTTCTCCGAGTGAGAATCCATAAGCTATATCATATGCTACAAGAGCCATTACAAGCGTTACATATTGGAAGATATAGCTTATTTACAATAATGAAAGCTAACCATTTAAACATAAGTTCCAAGCGTCAGTATCAAATTACAACCAACTCTCATCATCGTTTCCGCAAACATAAGAATCTAATTGAAAATTTAGAGGTAAATAAGCCGGGACAAGTCTGGGTATCAGAGACAATCTGTGTTGGAAGCAGAAAAGATGGCTCTAATGGAGGGAGATACATAAGTCAACAATTGATTAATGACTCTGACATATGTAAAAGACAGTATAAGTAAATATAATAGAATAAAACCTCATTATTCTTATTATATGCTTACGCCATAGGAAATGCATAAACAAAGCAATATTAGGATACGTACCTATAAAAAGAAATCCACAAGCTTGAAGGTTAACCTTCAAACTTGTGGATAAAAATAACTAGTTTTGAAAAATTTGTACGCATATTTAGGACTAGTCAATTTTTACTAATCAATCATGCTTTTTTGCCAATAATGTCAAAAGTTGCAAGATTATATTGCAAATTACTTGCAAATAGTTTTAACAAAGTCAATTCAAATTTAATAATGTAGTTCATTTAAAAATCAAACAATTAAAAAACAGAACTGTAATAAACCTTTGATTAAGGCCTCTGTGGCCAGTCATACGTTCTCAAGTTAAAGTAATAACTCATTCCTGCTTCAAGACCATCACGCATAAAGCTAAGCTCATTGGTGACCGAAAGCCCGTGATCTGCATTAAATCATTGTTGAAAAAAACAATTATTATCATCAACAACATATTTTTCAAATCTCATTTTTTTCTAAGTCATGTCAACTGTAGCAGAAAAAATAGGCGCGTAAAGGTCAAACTCCCAAATAGGTCCATTTTTAGAAAAAAACACATTTGACAATTTATGTGGTTTATCATTATTATACTTTATTCGCTTATATACATATCCATAATCGAGGCCTGTGTTCCCCCAGTCGGAATGTCGAGGTCGATACGTTCTCCATTGAACCAATAACAGGGCCTGTTTTCAAGGGAACTGTCATAATAACGACCACCGACATATACCTTGCCGTCTATTACGCCTATTGAATATACTTCCGAATACGGCATTCCGGCGGGAACGGTAAGGTCGGTGCGAACTCCGTCCGCCCAATAGCAACCTTTACGGTAGTCTGTAATAGAACATCCCGAAACATATACTTTGCCACCGTAAACGGCCATTGACATACCGATAGCCCCCAAGGTAGCCGATGTGTCGAAAGTAAGGTCGGTGCGTGAGCCATCAGCCCAGACGCACGGGTAATATTTGGAATTCATCATGTAAGTTCCCATTACATAAACCTTGTCAACAACCACTATATCCATAGTTTGACCGCCCTGAAAGGTCGCTCCATCAGGGACTGTAAGCGATGTAAACACACCGTCCACCCAATACCCCGGAGTAATGGCGCTATAATTATTAATAGCCTGATAACCCGCAGCATATACTTTCCCTTCCGAAACGGTAATAGCGAATGCGTTGCTGTTATCGCTGAGGGTATTAAGAACCCCGTCAACCCAATAACACGAAACGATTTTGCCATACTTGTAATAGCTTCCTGCGATATAAATTTTCCCATCCGAAACTGTAATGGCATAGGCATAGTCGGGTTCGGGTTCATCACCACGAACCGGCCCGTCGAGTTTCGTAACCACGCCATCGACCCAATAACAGGCTCTACTCCAACCGTCGCTATCAAAATAACTTCCAACAACATAGGTTTTACCACTCGAAACGGTCATGGAAATTGGGGTGGCATCAAATCTCTCGGTCGGCGGGAGCAGATCGGTCTGAACGCCGTTCACCATAGTATATGCGAAAGGACCATAGCCGTAGTTCGTCCAGAACCCCGCGAAATATATCGAATGTGTCTCTTGTTCTATGAATTCCGCTTTAACGCTTACCGCATTAGCAGGCATCGCGAAGGTGACAGGGTTGGCCGTTACATTCGGCAAAAGGGTTATATCGCCGCTTTCGACAGTCCACTTCTTAAACATAAAGCCGTCGTCAGCAGTCGCTGTGAGTTTTACGGTCGCACCAACTTCTGCGGTCGCCTTATCTGCCACCGCAGTACCATTGTCGCTTTTGGTTACGGTTACGTTATAAGTAACCAGATCGTCATCATTATTACAACCGGAGAAGAGGATTATCGCCCCGGCCAATAGTGTCATAAATAGTTTTTCTATTTTCATAATTTATCTCCTTTTATAAATTTGTTTTTTATTAATTTGTGTCAATATCAATACTCGACATTTCATCTCATACAGAAATTTGTAAAGTCGAGATATCCACAGAAGTATCTCCGTTGCCTTTATAGGGAACAAAGAATATGTCATTATCGGCAACAAAACGAAAAACGAGAACTTTTTCTTTTTCGTACGTTGATTCTGCCGTAATATGTAGCTGTGCGCTACAAAGAGCTGGAGCAATCATTAATAGAATAAATGTAATTAGTTTGATTTTCATTGCTTTCTGTTTTTCTATATTCATTAGGTGACATGTTGTATTTGGCATGAAATTGTCGCTGAAAAGTGCGGATAGTTCCGAAACCCGCTTTAATGGCTATTTCTTCAATGGATAAATCAGATTGTTCGAGAAGTATTACAGCCTCTTTTAGACGTAATATGTTGACACATTCTCTGAAGGACATGTCAAAACAGTATTGGAATCTTTTAACAAAAACATCTTTTCCTATATTCATTCTTTTCATTAAGGAATCTCGTGTTAAATCTGGATCGCGGTATGCTTTCTCTTGGATGAAAATTTGCTGTATGGCTATGCAAAAGTCATCCTTTCTATTTGTCGAATATGAAATATCTTGTTGAATATCTTTCTCTATTTCAGAGAATATACGATCAATAATATCAACATTATTTCTTTTCTTAAATTCTGATTTTTTAGTTCTTTCAGCCATTTGTTTATAAAATAAAGTGATGGCACCTTTTCGTTTTCACAAATGTAATTTGCTGGCTTTAAAAGTTTAGCGACAATTCGTCAGAGAAATGCGACAAATACTATTAAGCTTATTATCAGCATTGTATAGAGCAGTAATAGAAATAAAAAAACACCAAATATTTTTGGTGTCTATTTAACGTTGGCTCTACCTAATAAATATATATAGGCTTAGGCGGGTTCACTTTAATTTTTAATGAACTTCGAAATTTAGGTTACTACGACTTTTCGGTAGTCTTTGGGTGACATGTTGTATTTATTCTGAAACTGTCGTTGGAAAGTACGCACAGTTCCAAAACCTACCTTTTCTGAAACTTCTTCTACAGTCAAGTCTGATTTTTCAAGCAAGGTGAGGGCATCTCTCAAACGAAGAAAATTTATATATTCAGGAAATGACATTTCAAAACAAAATTGGAAAGCATCTATAAATAATTCCTTATTTGTTCCCAGAAGCTCAATGAGCCTATCTCTAGTTAATGCCGAATTGCGATATACTTTTTCTTTTAACATTATATCGCGAATAGCAATACATAACATATCTTTACGTTTTTGGGGACAAAAATTATCATCAATACTTTCTGACTCTAATATTGATTTACGAAGTAATTCTGATTCATTTTTATCATATTGAGTTTGCAACTCTTTAATTTGTTTTGCTAATGCTTTGTTTTTCCTTGTGATCTGGCGGTTATAATATATCCATATCACCAATGCAGCTAACAATATCAGACAAATGGCAATGGATAAATATAGATAATTACGTATTCGTCCCTTTTCTGCTATGTACTTGTCAACTTCGTATTGAGTGCGAAGTTCATCCAGCTGTTGGTTGAATTCCTTATAAGATAATGAGTCAGCCAATTCAAATGCTTTCTCACTAAACAGGAGTGTGTTCTCGGCTTTTTCAATTGCCGACCATACAGTAGCCTCAAATTTCAGTAACATAACATCGATATAATCATTTTTGGATTCACGCAATTTATGGGCTTGAGCGATATGTTCCAAGGCTAAATCGTATTGTCCACGTTTATTGGCTATTTCTGCCCTGATACTTTGCGAGTTTGTCAGCCCAATCAAATCACGACTGAGAGAGTCAGCTTTATTTAAGCAGACTTCTGCATCAGTCAATCTTTCTATTCCGCAATAAGCATGAGCATATAGCCGAAGAATAACCGCTTCAAAAAAAGGATACGGTCTGTTGATCTGTTTTAAAAATTGCTGATTCAGTTTATCTAATTGAGAAATCTTATCAATCGCCTTTTCCCATTTCTGCATATCTATGAGCAGAGAGCAGTATGCCCACCAACCATTAAGATATGAAGTTTTTATTATCTCTTCAGTATATGAGTTAAGCCCATTTTCAAAACTAATTTCTGCTTCAGCATTTCGTCGTTGCGATTTTAACGCACTTGCAATTGACAATTGAGCCACCATCTTTCCTTCAGCATTATTGTCGGTTTTTGCTTTTTCATACAGCGCTTTCGCTTCGTTTATAGCTCGATCTGTTTGACCCACTTTTAGGTAATAGTTTTCAATATAAAGAGATTGTATGCCATAATAGTAAGACCAGAGCTCGTGACGATGGGTGAAATTCAAATAATTGCTTTTACATTCATCCAACTCTTTCCAGCGTTTGTTACGGGTAAGAAAAACCACCGTATTTATCATAAAACGCCCGCTCTCTTTCATATTACCCTGCTTTTGAGCTTCAACCGAAGCAGCATCTGAAAACTGAAGATATTCTTTAATAGTTTGATCGGTAATTTCTACATTATCATAAGTGCTTAACAGCGCTTCATAGGTATTCAATTTCTCTTCCCCTTTTAGTGATGAAATAACTTGCATTAACGAGTCTTTGGGTTGCAGATAATTATCATTAGAATAAACGGATAATGATAATGTAAACCCTAGTGATAAGACGTATATGAATCTTATTGATTCCATGCTTATATAATTATTTGTGTATTTCACTACAAATTAAGCGCAGACAACGTTAATAAAACCTCTCAAAAGTAAACATATTTTTGATATATTTCTGTAATAGTTTGGATAAAACGCTATAATATCATTAATAATTTACAATTAATACCTTTTGAGAATTAGCAGCCAAGCACAGAAACTAAATTAGACTTTGTGTCAAACATCTAAGTATTTTACAAAAACCAAATATCTTTAGATCATTCTTATTTTGAGCTTTTAATAATACCTGAGCTAAATATTTAATCAAAAATCTCAGGAGTGTCATCAATCAAAACACTAAGTGTTAAGAGATGGAGGCATACGTCTCCCTATATTTACAATTATTTGCATTTGGGGTGTTTTATAATGCTTTAATAATGTTAATATAAGTACTATTTTTATTTTGACTTTAAGTTCTAGATTGATTATTAGTTTATTATGACGGTTTTGTTTTGAGTGATAATTTTCCGGTGGGCTAAAAAAAATTTTTTTTTAGGGATAAAAGGGCTTTCAGCTAGGTGTGGATGTTTTTATCATGATCCATTTTTTGCTCTGTGAGCTTAAAAAACTAATTATTACACTTTATTAACTACAATTCACGACCAATAGAGTTAATTTATTTCACATTTGAGGGTGAAAATAGTCAAACAAATTTTTTTATTTGGTGCATATGCTTCTGGATGGGCTAAACAAAATTTTTTATTAGGGTGTCAGGTCTTATTTATTGCTCCATAAATTAACAAATAGGTTGCTCCATCATCTATATGTGATGTTTAATTTTATTTATTTAACACAAATGCTCGACATATTGGTTAAATAATGTTTTTTATTTGCTTAGGAATCTTATAAAACGATAAACAAAAAAGTTTTTTAGAGCAATAGTTAATGAGATATGCAAAACAAAAAAGTTTTTTTGCCACTTTACACTCTTTGTAGGGCAAAAAAACTTTTTTGTTACCGTTTAAAACCTACTTTTTTAACTCACTATCTTTGTGTGAGACTTTGGCATGCATA
>CAYFTB010000111.1:1962-8030 GCA_964345875.1 uncultured Proteiniphilum sp. | reverse complement strand
TAAACCAAATACAATGGAGTTATAGTATAAGATTTACTCTTAATTGATTGGTGTAATTATTGCTTGAAGAATATTTTACTCATTCTGGTATGACATCATTAACCCAACGAAGACTGCCTAATGATGTCCAAATTTCATTATGGTTTCAGGGCGGAATTTATTAATGTATTGATGAGTATTTATTATTAATGGAAGATATTTTATTAGTTAAATTAAGGATAAGTTTTGTATTTACAGTAGGGGCATCAAAGTAACAAAGATGCAATTGATATTCAATACATATAAAAAACATCATCCGCTCCGGTATTTTTTCCGAAACAAATGATGTTATTATTACTATTGGTAAAACACTATTGTATTACCAAATATCACACAATATTATATCTGATATACTAGGAAATGTAATTACAATCTGCCCAATATCTTATCCATAACCCAATTAGTTCTCATTGCAGAGCGATAATCACTTACTGGATATCCACCCTTACCATTTAAATAATTGTTGATACTATTGACAAGATTATACTGAATATTCTCAGGGTTTTTCTCTGTAAACTGTTTCTCGCCGTTAGAATTTTTCAAAACTATTGGTGTAAACATAAAGGTAGAAAAACTAATAGTTCCATTAGATCCTTTTATTACCACTTCGTCAACTCTATTTTCAACAGAAGCTGCAAACTCCCAATGACCTCTACCATTTATTCCATTCTCAAAGCTCCACTCTGCATCCACAGTATCTTCCAAATTATATAATTTAGACACGTTCTTAGAATCTCCTTTAGCATCAACTATAGGACCAAAAAAGAAATCCATAAAATCAAACTGATGCGAAGCCAAATCATAGAAATATCCTGCACCAGACTCTTCTTCATTAACTCTCCATGTATGACTACTACTTTTTAAATCAGACTCGTATGGTGGTTTAATAAAATTGACCGCCACCTCACTGACCTTTCCTATTTCTCCATTATCAATCAGTTCTTTTATCTTTAAGAAGTAAGGCAAAGTGCGTCTGTAGTATGCCACAAAACAATCTATACCCTCTCTGCAAGCCATTTCGGCAATAAGCTTGCACTCCCAATATGATGAAGCCATAGGCTTTTCAATATAAACAGGTTTGCCAAACTTCAGAGCTGCCATTGCATATTCAGCATGCGAGCTGGGAGGTGTTGCCACATAAACTGCATTTACATCTGTATCTGAGAGTAATAAGTAGGCATTGTCATAATATTTATCAATATTGTGACGTTGAGCATAATCTTTAGCCAAATCCCCATTACGACGCATCACTGCTACTACTTTCGAATCTTCGACCTTTTGAAAAGCAGGTCCGCTTTTTAATTCAGTTACATTTCCGCAACCGATAAAACCCCAATTAATCATATATATCAAAGCTTTTAATTTGTTGCTATCTCCTATTCTTTGTTTTAATAAAAGATATAATTCCAATTAAGAGTATTATAACAAATCCAACCCCAATATAGTTGAACATAGCAACAACTCCATCATTTTTCCCGTAAGAGTGCAAGCCACTTAAAAAGAAGTTAACTCCCAAAAACGTCATCAATACGGAAGCAAAAGCAATCACTGATGCAAAATTAAAAGACCAATTACTAAACCACTTACCTACCAAATGGAGGTGTATCACAACACTATATATCACAATTGTAATAAGTGCCCAAGTTTCCTTAGGATCCCAACTCCAATATCTACCCCACGACTCATTAGCCCACACCGCACCAAGAAAAGTTCCGATAGTGAGAAGCGATAGTCCTACAAGTAGCCCCATATTATTGATAATACTTAGCTCTCTGATACGCAGTTCAGTTCTACGGTTTCCATCCGTAAAAATCATTATTAACAGATTGACAAGACCTAGTAAAAAGCCAATACCTAAGAACCCATATGCTCCAACAATGACTGCAACGTGAATCATCAACCAAGGAGATTTAAGAACTGGAACTAGTGTTGTAATCTCAGGGTCCATCCAATTAAGTCCCGAAACAAACAATATGAGAGTACTAAACACTATTGATAGTGATAAAGCTAATTTGCTTTTACGAACAAACACAAGTCCTGCTAAAGCTGTCACCCATGCCACATAAACCATTGTTTCATATGAGTTGCTCCAGGGGGCATATCCAGAAATATACCAACGAAGCCCCATGCCATAGGCGTGATATATAAAACTCAATGCAATACCAATAATAAGGAGTAGCGAAGCCCTATTCATCCATCGTCTTTCAACAAATAAGGAAATAAAAGATATTAAAAGAAGCAAGCCTCCCAATATGAAATATGAGCCTCGAACAAAAGAGAAAATATTTCGCTTGTTGTATTTAACTTCCAAATCGACTTTGTTAGAATTTATTAGTCCCGCAGCATCGTTTTTATCTTGATATTCGGTGATTGAGTTTAAAATTATTTCAGGCTGATCCCAATCTTTAGTATTTATTGATTCAGCAACTTCAGAAATATAAAACTTATATGATCGAGACACAAATAGAGAATCTTCATTAGAAAACACTCCCGTTAAATCATCTCCGGAAGCATACCAAGTATGATTCGGATCATTTGCATCGGGATACATGGCAGGTATTTGATGATTAATCAAAAGGAACATTATATTTATTTGCTCATCTAATTTAATTAAATCTTTGTCAAACTTTGTTCTGTCTTGCACTTGCTTGTGAAACACTGCTTCCACATCCTGCGATAGTATATAATTACCCTTATCATCAAAAAGTTGAGAGTATGAAACACCACCTTTAGATAAATTATATTTTTGAATTATATCTTCGTTTCTGCATTTCAAGAATTCCACTTGCATCCACATTTCGGGCATTGCAAGCATGCTTATCATAAATTGATCAGAATTCATTGTTCCTATCTTGTCGCTTCCATGTAGCTTACGCAATATTTCAGAAGTGAAACTATTCATAGGCATCACTCTGCCACGCAGCTGCACCGGCACGGTGGAAAACTTCTGTGCATGGCTGATAGGAGGCACATTTCGTTCAATTGCATTAAATGTGGCATGATTAGAAAAATCTTTTGCTGATACTGTGGTCGAAATCAAAGCTAACAATGCAGTTAACTTAATAGTATCTTGCACTTTTTTTAATTGCTTGTTTAACTGCCAAAATCTAGAATTTGGCATCAAAAACATCATAACAAAACCTATTAACAAAACGATATATCCAAAATAGGTAATATTTCGTCCAGCCACATCCTGATTAACTGACAAAACTGTCCCCATCTCATCATCATCATACGAAGCCTGGAAAAGACGATAGCCCTTAATATCAAATACATTATTCATATACACCTTGGTTTCTATAACTTCATTATCATAATAAATTTTGAGATCGCTTTCATATGATGACGGGCTTTGCGATCCAGGATAACGTATTAGATTAAACTTCTTCAATTCTATTGTAAAAGGCAATACATGTTCAGTTACTCCTTTTGAAGTATGAATTACCATAATGTTACTCTTTTCCCCCTCACGAATATTAACTGTCCCTTCTTTTCCAAAAATATGAGTAGTCATAGCACCTACAAGTATAACAATGAGTGCAGAATGAAGGATTATCATCCCCCATCTCTTATCTTGAATAAATCGTTTTTGAATTAGTGCTAAAATAAAATTAATAACTAAGAGAATCTGCACAAATATAAATGATGGTGAATAATAAATGATAATCTTTGCAGCTGTTGTACTCATCGACTCTTCGATAAAAGTACCCACAGCCATCATTAGTGCATACACTATCAATAATATCAGTGTAGTTTTATATGAGGAGAGAATTTGTTTTAATTTTTTCATTATAATTAATTATTTAAGTAGATCTTGTGATTATTAAATGTTATAAAAGTTTTTCGATTTTATTATTAAGAGTGACTACATCTCATAAATATCATGTATATTATACAATCAACAAAGATATTTAAATATTTCACAATGCAAATCATTTCTAATATGAACATTAACAACGACTGAATGACAAATAAAATTATTAATTTTGTATCTGCAAGAAATCACTTTTTATAATTAATTGAAAATGAGAAAATGGCGTATTGAAGATTCTGAAGAATTGTACAATATCGAAGGTTGGGGAAACGGATATTTCTCAATCAACGAAAAGGGAAATGTACAGGTCAGTCCTCGTAAAAAGAACGGCAGCAGTGTTGATCTTAACGAACTTATGCGAGAATTATATTTGCGAGATGTATCTGCCCCTGTGTTAATTCGATTTCCTGAAATTTTGGATAATAGAATTGAGAAGATCTCAACTTGTTTTGAAATTGCATCTAAAGAATATGGATACAATGCTCAAAACTACATAGTATATCCCATAAAGGTAAATCAGATGCGACAAGTTGTTGAAGAACTTGTGTCGCATGGCAAGAAATTTAATATTGGATTAGAAGCAGGTTCTAAACCCGAGCTACATGCCGTACTGGCTATCAATACAGACATTAACTCTATAATCATTTGCAACGGATATAAAGATGAGAGTTATATTGAGTTAGCATTGTTGGCACAAAAAATGGGTAAGCAGGTGTTTATCGTGGTTGAAAAGATAAACGAATTAAAACTTACAATTGATATAGCCAAACGATTAAAGGTGAAACCTAACATAGGCATTCGCATCAAGCTAGCTAGTTCTGGAAGCGGTAAATGGGAGGAGTCTGGAGGTGATGGCAGTAAGTTTGGCCTTAATTCTAGTGAACTGCTCGAAGCACTGAATATGCTTAAAGAAGAAAATATGACAGAATGCTTTCGTCTTATTCACTTCCATATTGGTAGTCAGATAACCAAAATTAGAAGAATCAAGACTGCTCTAAGAGAGGCAGCACAATTCTACGTCGAGCTTCATTCACTTGGATTTAATATTGAGTTTACAGATATAGGTGGTGGATTGGGTGTTGATTATGATGGTACTCGCTCTTCATATAGCGAAAATAGCATAAACTACTCCATTCAGGAGTATGTTAATGACTCTGTTTTTGCATTTGTTGACGCTGCAAACAAAAACGATATACCCCATCCAAAGATTATTACAGAATCGGGACGTGCACTCACTGCACATCACTCAATATTAGTTTTCGAAGTACTTGAAACAGCCACAATGCCTGAGTGGGACGATGACGTAGAGATTAAGGAAGATGACCACGAGCTTGTAAAAGAATTATATAAAATTTGGGACTCATTAACTCAGCCTAGAATGCTTGAAGCATGGCATGATGCTCAGCAGATTAGGGAAGAGTCATTAGATATGTTCAGCTTGGGGATGCTTGATCTAAAAACAAGAGCTCAAGTGGAGAAGCTATATTTTTCTATTATTAAAGAGATAAATATCTTAACTAGGAGAACAAAGCATGCTCCTGAAGAACTAAGACAATTATCCTCGTTATTACCAGACAAATATTTCTGCAACTTCTCATTATTTCAATCACTACCCGACTCATGGGCTATTGATCAGGTATTTCCAATAATTCCGATACATAGATTAGAAGAAAAACCAGAGCGTACAGCGATATTACAAGATATCACATGCGACAGCGACGGCAAAATTGCTACTTACATATCAAGTGGTGGCAGCAATGCTCCATATCTGCCTGTGCACTCTGTCAAGAAAGATGAACCATATTATTTGGGTGTCTTCCTTGTAGGAGCCTACCAAGAGATATTGGGAGACCTACATAATCTTTTTGGTGATACTAATGTAGTTCACATTTCGACATCTGATTTGGGATATAAGA
This sequence comes from uncultured Proteiniphilum sp., assembly GCA_964345875.1. GTDB lineage: Bacteria > Bacteroidota > Bacteroidia > Bacteroidales > Dysgonomonadaceae > Petrimonas. Next base: position 2,261 of record CAYFTB010000111.1, on the reverse strand, counting down.
TTGAGCAAGTTATAGATGGTGAAACTGTTGAAGATGTATTAGAATATGCTCAATATAATGCCAAGAAATTGGTTAGAACAGTTGAGGCATGGGTAATGAGTTCTGTAAAACAAGGGCGAATATCTCTAGAAGAGGGTAAAGAATTTCTGTCTAATTATCGTTCAGGATTATATGGATACACTTATTTAGAATAAACGACAGACATAGTTATACATAACAAAAAACATCGCTCAAATATATTGGGCGATGTTTTTTTGTTATGTCTCTGTTTAATAATATTAAAACTTATACCCTACTGA
>CAYFTB010000111.1:0-1862 GCA_964345875.1 uncultured Proteiniphilum sp. | reverse complement strand
AATCCTTTTGTGGATGCAAACAATCCCGACTGAAGTCCTAAGTTAGGGGCAAAATCATAATCTGCCAACAGTCCAACATTAAAGCCAATCTTTGCTTTATTGTTTTCTTGACCTGTAAAGTTTGATGTATTAATACCACCTTTTACACCTAGTCTCACTTGTGCACTTGCCACAGTTACCACTGCCAGCATTGCGATTATTAGTGTTAGTTTTAAATTCTTCATAAATAAATTTTTAATAGTTTGATAGTTCATTTTAAATTATTATTGTATTAAAGTACCTATATTAAACAAAAATATACGATTTATGTTCTGATAAAACTTTTGTCTAATCATCTTAGAAAGTACTTCCCAAAAATAATACAACAAAACAATACAAAATCAGCACATTATAAAAATGGGGATTATTTCCACAGCTATTAAGATTTTACTCGTACTTTAAATAGAATAAATCATTTTTTCCGAATATTTCATTTGCAATATCCCGGAGCTTTATTGAATCAATGCTATCTATTTTATCAAACACATCACTCAAGGGAAAATAACTATCATAGTGTAGAAAACTTTTAGCCATTCTCAGTACTACGGCCTCATTATTTTCACTAGCTATGCCCATATGCCCTTTATACATTCGTTTTGCTATGGATAATTGCGAAGTAGTAAGTTGCTTATCACACAACAACTCAATTTGTTTTTTTGCTAGCTTGACGCATCTATCAGCATATTTTTTGTCACAAGCAAAATATACAGCAAAAAGACCAGTATCTGTATAAGTAGTTATTATTGACTCAACATGATAGACCAATCCATTCTTCTCTCTTAGGGAATTATTTAGCCTGCTGCTTGCATTGCCTCCACCCAATATGTTATTAAGAAGATATAGTGCAAACCTATCATCATCGTTCATATCCATAGAGTATCCGCCAAACATCACATGAGACTGAGATGTATCTTTGTCCAAAATAAGGGACTGAGTGGTATTAATCTTTGGATTAAATCTATTCTTAATTAAATCTGAATTATCGTCCTCAAACACAAAATAGCGCTCACTTAGCTTAATAACCTTATCGAAAGGGGTTTTGCCAAATGAAAATAATATCATATTGGTTGGTCGATACTGTCTGTTGAAGAACTTTTTGACTTTATCAGAATTGAATTTAGAAATAATTTGTGGAGAACCTAAAATATAGTGACCTAAGTCGCCATCTTTATATATGAGGTTTTCAAAATCATCATATATTAAATCAGAAGGAGCATCCTCATAACTATTTATTTCGTCCAATATTACTTCTCGCTCCTTTTCAATTTGATTATCTGGAAAAACAGAATTACATACCACATCTCCTAACAACTCAACTGCACGATCAAAATACTCTGTAAGAAAAGTAGCATAGATGAATGTTTCCTCTTTTGTAGTATATGCATTCAACTCGCCTCCTACATTTTCCATTCTATTATTAATGTGATGTGCCCTTCGTTTATTAGTACCCTTAAAAAGCAAATGCTCAATAAAATGTGCCATCCCCTGTTCATCATCATATTCGTCTCTAGAACCAGTATTAACTGCCACCCCGCAATAAGATATTTCAGATGCGTATGGCATATGAATGATTCTCATTCCATTGGGGAGAACACCCGTCAAGACACTACGATGTTCAAATATATCGTTGTTGCTTTCTTTTTTACTTTTCATTTCTTCATATAGTGAGTACGTTGCTCCTTAGTCAATCTCTCAATTGAGTATCTCAACATTGTTCGGGGCATATCCATATGATATTGATCTAGAAATCCAATAAGTACACTTTCATCACGTTTGCCAACTTCTCGAAGCATCCACCCACAAGCTTTATGTATTAAATCATG
>CAYFTB010000110.1:0-8039 GCA_964345875.1 uncultured Proteiniphilum sp. | reverse complement strand
TTATACAATAGAATTATAGTGTGAATTATAAGTATCACCAATAGGAATTATTATTCCCATATTGGCTTTTAAATTATAAGTACATGGTTTTATTGTTTCGGATTGTAATTTACTAATGTTCTATACAAATATTATTGCTTCATGATGACAGGGCGGATGGTTGGGTGAGTTTTTTATTAAATTTGCATTTGATGATTGACTCTACAGTCGAAAAAAAAGGCTTAATGTTTGTGTATAATTAAAACATATGCTAACTTTGCCACAGAATCTACAGATAAGAGCAGTTTTTCAATGATTGCTTTTTCAATAAAATTTCAAATTGATCCATATTGATTACTGTTTAATGTTTGCGGAATAACCATATTATATCCGTATAAAATGCATTAAAGACAGTATTACTTTACAACAATAAATAGAGGTTTTGAGTGTTTTTAAATGTGTTCAATTTCATTAGACATTTTCTCGCAACGACATAATCCAAGTAAACTTGTCTGCTGTTCGTCTTGCTTAGCGAAAATGTTTATATTATATCTATCTCCTACAAAATGAAACTAACTTTTAGTTTATAGGTTAATATAAGGCAAGCTCTAATTTGATTTTACGGCGTATATGGGAGTTCACTATCCTAGGAAAAACAAAAATGAACAACCCTTATTCCCACAACCCAATTAGTGATTTTTATTTTATATCACATTTACAAACTCATCACACAATAGTATAAAAACAAACCAAAATTATTTTTTAACAAAACAATTTAAATGGCTTACAATATTCTTGAGCTTAATGATAAGCTGACAACCGAATTACGAACCCTTGCTAAAGAAATGGGCATCAAAAGACCTGATGCGTATAGAAAAGAAGAATTGATTTACAAAATTCTTGATGAGCAAGCAATACAAAAGACAAAAAATCTGGGGCCTGAGCTAAAAGCAAAACCTAATAATAATAGTCGTAAGCAAACAGACTCAAAACCAACAAAAAATATCGTAAAGGAAAACGTTGTTGTTGGCAATGAAAAGTCGGATGAGCTTTCTACTAAAACAGTGCAATCAAGCTATAAACAAAAGAAGGAAAGTGTTAAACCAGAGCAGCCTAAGTTATTGCCTGAGTCAAAGAAAGTAGCTTCGCATCCTGATGTTATTCCTACAGTTGAACCTCAAGAACCTGCAAAGGTTGTTGTAAACAATGATAAGAAAGAAGCGATACAAGCTAAAGTGGCAGAGGAATCTGTTTCTCAGACACCTCCAGCTCAAACGCCAGCGCCAGCACCTGCTAAACCAACACAATTAGTGTTTAGATCTTCAAAACATAGAGAGAGAGATAATAGTACAAAAGTAGCTCCTTCAACTCTTCCTCTAGTGGTAGCGGAAGATTCATCGGATGACTCTTCTCAAATTAATACTTTTAAAGAGGAAGATAATAAAAAGATAAGTATGATGGAGGAGTTATTTACTCCCACTCCAATACAACAAAGACAAAAACAGAAATCAGCACCACAGCAACAACCACAGCAACAGCAACCACAGCAGCAACAATCTGTGCAAAAAGAAAAAGAACCAGCATATGATTTCGACGGAATATTAAATGCAACAGGGGTTCTTGAAATTATGGGTGATGGATATGGATTCCTACGCTCCTCGGATTATAATTATATGTCATCTCCTGATGATGTATATGTTTCACAATCTCAGATAAGACTTTTTGGATTAAAAACTGGAGATGTTGTAGAGGGACCCATTCGTCCACCTAAGGAAGGTGAGAAGTTTTTCCCACTTGTAAAAGTTGATTTAATAAATGGTCGCAAACCTGAGGATGTAAGAGATAGAGTTCAGTTTGATCATTTGAAGCCTTTGTTTCCAAATGAAAAGTTTAAACTAACCAAAGGTCACAACGACAATCTGTCGTGCAGAGTTGTTGACTTATTTGCACCAATCGGTAAAGGACAACGTGGTTTAATTGTTGCACAACCCAAAACGGGTAAGACAATGCTATTGAAAGATATAGCAAATGCGATAGCTTCAAATCATCCTGAGGTGTATATGATAATACTTCTTATTGATGAAAGACCCGAGGAGGTAACTGACATGGAAAGAAGTGTAAATGCTGAGGTAATTGCATCTACTTTTGATGAACCAGCTGAGCGTCATGTCAAAATTGCTGATATCGTTTTAAATAAAGCAAGACGCATGGTGGAGTGTGGTCATGATGTTGTTATTCTTCTTGACTCAATAACCAGACTTGCACGTGCATATAACACTGTTCAGCCTGCATCGGGTAAAGTATTGTCGGGTGGTGTTGATGCAAATGCATTACAAAGACCTAAACGTTTCTTTGGAGCAGCACGTAAAATAGAGAACGGAGGTTCGCTAACAATTATTGCTACTGCTCTAACAGATACAGGTTCGAAAATGGATGATGTAATCTTCGAAGAATTTAAAGGCACGGGTAATATGGAACTCCAACTTGACAGAAAATTGTCAAATAAACGAGTGTTCCCATCTATTGATATTATGGCATCAAGCACAAGAAGAGACGACTTGTTGCTGCCAGAAGAGACACTTAAACGTATGTGGGTGTTAAGAAATTATCTGTCAGATATGAACTCTGTAGAGGCAATGGAGTTTTTACTTAATAGGTTGAGAAGAACATCATCTAATGAAGAGTTCCTTCTCTCAATGAATGACTAAAATTTCTTTATAATAAAAATACATTCTAAAAGCAACTATTAATTTAATGGTTGCTTTTTGTTTACGTGTTTGCCCAATCGGTTTAATAAATTAATATTGTACTACATACTAATAATGATTGAAATGAATTGGCAAAAAGTTTTTAGTGAGATTGATAAAAAACTAAAAGGTATTGAAAATACAGGTCATGTAGCCGACTACATTCCCGAGTTATCTCATATAAATCCTGATTATTTTGGTGTTCATCTCACCACTATTGACAAACGGAACTATGGATATGGAGATTCTGATGTTAGATTTTCTATTCAGAGTATAGCTAAAGTATTCTCTTTTGTACTGGCATATTCACTAATTAAAAGTGATATGTGGGAAAGAATGGATGTTGAGCCTGCCGGAACCCCATTTAATTCTCTTGTGCAATTAGAATATGATAAGGGTATTCCGCGAAATCCGTTTATAAATGCTGGTGGAATCGTAGTATGTGATATATTGGTGAGCGAATTGGATAATCCAAAGATAGAGTTATTAGAATTTATCAGAAGCTTGTCTGGCAATAATGACATTAATTATAATGAAAAAGTTGCATCATCAGAGAAGACTACTGGTTTCAGAAACTATTCGTTGGTCAATCTAATGAAATCTTATGGCAATATCAAAAACGATATAGATATTGTTATGGATTTATATTTTAGTATTTGTTCAATAGAGATGAGCTGTAAAGAGCTTTCCGAATCATTCCTTTTCCTCGCAAATAATGGAGTGACACCGTATTCGGGGAAACAGATATTATCATCAAGCAGAACAAAGAGAACTAATGCTATTATGCAGACATGTGGATTTTATGATGAGGCAGGGCAATTCTCATTTAAAGTTGGACTACCAGGCAAAAGTGGAGTAGGTGGAGGAATTGTTGCAGTGCATCCACAAAAATATGCTATATCTGTATGGAGTCCAAAGCTGAATGCAAAAGGAAATTCGTTTATGGGGATGCTTTTTTTGGAAGAGTTTACTACAAAAACCAAACTATCTATCTTTTAGAATTTAATTTATTACTCGCTAAACTCTTAAATATAACAAAATTTCAATTCCTAATTGTCTGTTAGTCTTAAATAGACTATTTTTGTAGAAAAATATTAGAATTTACACTTTACATGAAATTTGATTTAAAGGAACGTACGCCACAGTTGATTGCGCTGATAGGAGTTTTGATTTTAATTATTGCTGTTTCACTATTTTATAATGTGAGCAAGAATAAACAAATTACAACTATGGAGCAGCAGTTCACGATAGATAAACAGGAGCTCGAAGATGAATATGAAGCAATATCTATGCAGTATGAGGGATTTAAGTTTAGTGTGCAGAATGACTCATTGCTTTATAAACTTGAAAATGAGCAGGCAAAGGTGCAGAGATTGCAAGAACAGCTTCGTGTGACTGATGCAGCAAACAAATCAGAGATTAGCAAACTGAAGAATGAGCTGGCAACTCTTAGAAAGGTGTTGAAATCTTATGTGCAACAAATTGACTCGTTGCATAGATTAAATACTGAATTGCAAGAAAAGAATGAGAAAATTACTCAGCAATATCAACAAACAAGCAGAACATTGACAAAAGTATCTCAGGAGAGAGAACAGTTAAGTGAAAAGGTTACTCTTGCTTCTAAATTAGATGCAACTGGCACTAGTGTCAAAGCAGTAAATGATAGAGGTAAGGAACAAAAGAGATTGAGTAGAAGCTCTCAATTCGTAATTTCATTTTTGATCACAAAAAATATTACTGCTCAGCCGGGAGAGAGAACAATTTATGCACGTATTATGACTCCCGATGGAGGGGTATTAACTAAAAGTGCTAACAATACGTTTGAATATGAAAATGGCAATATCCAATACTCTGTTAAGAGAGTTATTGAATATGGTGGCGAGGAAGTAGGAGTTACAATGTATTGGGATATTGAAGAATTTCTAATGGCAGGTGCTTATAAGGTGGATCTGTTTGCAGATGGTAATCTTATTGGTTCGGCATCATTCTCAATGCAAGAATAAAAAAAGTATATCATTATAATATAAAAATGGTCGCAAGTAACAAACCTTGCGACCATTTTTTGTTTCTGTAATTATGAAATATTAGAAAGACCACTTCTCTGAGGTCTTTGCCTTTGGAGTGTTTACAGGGGGTTGAGCTTCAGTTTTGATAGCATTTGCAGTGCTTGTATTTACTTTACCAGCACCTTGATAATATTCTAGTGCACGTGGTAGTATTTGTTGAATCTTTTCAATACGTTTACTGTCTGTAGGGTGTGTACTCAAGATTTCAAGAGTTGAACCTCCACCTGAACTTTCTGCCATTCTAGTCCAAAATGGGACAGCAGCTTCAGGATTATATCCTGCCAGAGCCATCACAATAAGTCCTATCTCATCTGCCTCATATTCTTGTTTTCTTGCATAAGGAAGCATCACACCTAATTGAGCTCCTATACCAAAAACCTGTTGCCCTATTTGCGATCCTGCTGAGCTACCAAGCAGTCCTCCAGCTATTGCACCACCATATTGTAATGCCATTTGTTGACTAATCCTTTCGTTTGAATGTTGTGCAATCACGTGAGCCACTTCGTGTCCTATCACTACAGCTAAAGCTTCTTCTGTTTGAGTTACTGCCAATAATCCCTCTAAAACCACAACCTTACCACCAGGCATAGCAAAGGCGTTAACACTATTATCTTTCACCAGGTTAAATTCCCAATGGTAGTTTTGTAGCTCAGATTCGTATCCATTGCTTTTGTAGAATGTTTCGACTGCCGAAGCAATACGAGTTCCAATTCTCTTAACCATCTCTGCATTTTTAGTGCCTCTTTCCACAGGTGCTGTCTTCATGAAGTCCTGATATTGTTGTAAACTTAGAGATAATACCTGCTCGCTGGAAATAAGTGACAATTGTTTCCGTCCAGTAAAAGGTACGCTTCCACATGACTGTAACAACGAAAGTATTATTATAGTCATTACCGTCAGTTTGGTTTTTGTTAATGAGTAAATTGCGGGCATAGTTTTGATGTTTAAATTTTGTTTGTTTTATTCAAATGATATAACAAAGATATATAAAAGTTTATTATCATTATATTATTTCCCCATCTTGTCATGTTTTATATAGAATTGTTCTACAGTGTATTTTATAACCAAAATTAGACAATAAAGTTTCTACAATTTATTTAGATATTTTCATTGCTTAGAAATACTGTATCATAAATTTAATTTCGTCATATTTCTCTAATGATGAATATGGCTTTAAAAAACGTTATTCAAATTGCATTTGTAATAAAAAGATTATTTTTGCAATAAAATAATATTGATATGATTGACGAAAAAGAGATATTTCAACGCACAGAGCTATTGATGGGTAGTGATTATATGACTTTGGCAAAGAGCAAACGAATTATTATTTTTGGTGTTGGTGGAGTAGGTAGCTGGTGTGCAGAAATGTTAGTAAGAAGTGGTATCGGATATCTTACTATAGTTGACTCTGACGAAGTTGCACCTTCAAATATTAATCGGCAACTAATGGCAACCACTCTTTCGGTTGGAAAACCAAAGGTTGAAGTGCTTAAACAAAGATTATTAGAAATAAATCCATATACTACTATACACTCTATACAATCAGTATATAGTGACGAAACGTTTGAGTCTTTCAATCTTAGTGAGTATGACTATATTATTGATGCAATAGATAGTCTATCCAACAAGGTGCATTTGATTAGATATGCGACTAAGATGCCTGGTGTGTTCTTTTCATCAATGGGAGCTGCATTAAAAACAGACCCCTCTAGAATAAAGATTGCTGAATTTTGGAAAGTTAAAGGATGCCCGCTTGGTGCAGCTTTACGAACAAGAATTAAGAAGCTTGGAGGAGTAGATAAAAAATTCTTATGTGTGTATAGTGATGAAGTTCGTGAAAATAAGTCAACTGATAAGATGTTAAATGCAAATAATAAATCAATTAGCACCTCTCAATGGGACTCACGAAAGGCAAGAATTAATGGAACAATGTCATATTTGCCAGCTATGGTTGGGATGACTCTTGCCTCGCTTGTGGTAAATGATATTGATAAATGTGTTGAAGATTAATTTTGAATTGATACTTATTATTGTAATTTAGCAATATAAAAAGGAGGAATATTTATGAATGAAAGTGACGAATCAAAGTTCCAGAGTGCTTTATTAGCACCAATGCACACTGCTGAACATATCTTAAATCAAACTATGGTTAGGATGTTTGGCTGTGAGCGATCAAGAAATACCCACATAGAGCGTAAGAAATCAAAATGTGATTATAAGTTGCCGATTGCACCAACAGAAAGTCAAATAAGTGAGATAGAGAATAAGGTAAATGGAGTTATTCAACAAAACTTATCTATTTATGAGGAATTTGTTGATTATGAAACAGCTTCTAAGATTGCAGATATGTCTAAACTTCCAGATGAAATTCATAACACTGTACGGTTGATATATGTGGGTGATTATGATGTTTGTCCTTGTATAGGTACACATGTTAGCACTACTAAGGAAATAGGTGTTTTTAAAATCACCACTCATGATTTTTCAGACAAAGGGTGGAGAGTAAGATTTAAATTGCTGCCATTTAGCTAATACTTTACATACTAAGAAAAAATATTTTATTGTGAGAAAGATTCTTCGTTTTGTAAGAAGGTTGGTTTTAGTCTTATTCTTTTCTTCAATTATTTCAGTATTGTTATTGAGATATATCCCTGTTTATTTTACACCTCTTATGGGTATAAGAGCCGTTGAGCAAATTATGCAACGAAAAAAGCCTGTAATTAATCACAAGTGGGTATCATACAATAATATATCCGATGAAATGAAGAAGGCTGTTATTGCATCAGAGGATCAGCGATTCTATATACATAAAGGAATTGACAGAGTTGCTATCGAAAAGGCAATTCAAGATAATAAAACAAGAAAGAAATCAAGAGGAGGTAGTACAATAACCCAGCAAACTGCAAAAAATATATTTCTGTGGCCTAAATCCTCATGGATTAGAAAAGGACTTGAAGCATATTTCACAATTCTTATTGAGCTTTTTTGGTCAAAACAGCGTATTTTGGAAGTCTATCTTAATTGTATCGAGACAGCACCAGGCACCTATGGAGTTGAGTCCATTGCCAATATTAATTTTAATACCTCTGCATCTAAACTAACTTCTTCACAATCGGCTATAATTGCAGCTACTTTACCTAATCCTTTGGTGTATAGTTCTAAGAAGCCTTCTGAGTATGTAAGAAAAAGGCAAAGACATATCTTGCAACAGATGAAAACAGTAAAATTAGAATAATAGGGGTAAATG
>CAYFTB010000109.1:0-8128 GCA_964345875.1 uncultured Proteiniphilum sp. | reverse complement strand
GTTGCTGAAAATGAATTATCATTTCACTCATTTGATTTGTTGGATCTGACTGCTTATTATGAAAAAGACAATTTGGATTCAAACAGGAAAAACTTTATTGACAAGAAAATGCTGCCATATATGACAAGCAAGGGCTGTAACAAAAAATGTACATTCTGTTACAATAGTGTTGTGAACAAATGCATTTGGCGGGGCTACCAGATAGATAAAGTATTTGCAGAGATGGATTGGTTAATCGACAATCACGGTATAGAGGGTTGGCTGTTTTATGATGACAACTTTTTTGTAAATTCCAAAAGAGCATGGCAAATTATTGAAAGATATAAACTGTCAAGTTTTATTGAAATAGATTTGATGAAACTAAGTACTGAATTTATAGAAAGAGCAAAAAAAGCAAATATCGATAAGCTTTTTATAGGTATTGAATCAGGATCGGATGAAGTTCTAAAGCACATTAAAAAGGGTATTACTTCAAAATTAATACGAGAGAAGGTTGAAATGTGTAGCAAACATAATATGAATATTGAATTTTCATTTATGATGCTATTCCCCAATGAGTCTGTAGATGATCTAAGAAAAACATTTGATTTAGTTGATGAATTGTCATTATATGACAATGTAAGTATTGCTGGTCCCAAAATTTACAACCCATACCCAGGAACTTCTATGTATAAGGATTTACTAATGTCTGGTTGGTCAGTTCCAGCCACTAATGAAGAATGGTCAAAATTTGAAAGGAATATTTTACCTTCAGAAACTGGTTACAACTTAACTGACAAGCATTTAGAATTATTAAAATCAAGAGGGCTCGTGTAACTATGCTATTAGAAATAAACAATAAAGCAATACGGAAGAAAACCACTGCAACAAATAAAGACAAACAGTATTTGCAGAATTATTACGCTCAATTTAAGACTTTTCCTTTGTTTTCTCAAGTTCTTATTGAGACGAGAACAGACTGCAATAAGCGGTGCTCCTTCTGCCCTCAATCATTCTATAAACGAACTATTGAATCAATGAAATGGACTGTTTTTAAAAAAATCATTGATTCGTTGGCAGAAATTGGATTTGCTGGGAGAATTGCCTTGTTAGTTTCAAATGAGCCCTTATTGGAACATAGATTATTGAAAATGATTAAGTACGCCAAAAAGAAATCTCCAAGATTCTTTCTGGATATTACAACCAATGGAGTTCTTTTGTCTATGGTGAAACTTGATGAGCTGTTTTCGGCAGGCCTCGATAATATAAATATAAACGACTATAGAAGTGATCGTGAGACAGAACCCGATAAAATTTCTAATAATTTAATTGAGATTGTAGAGAATTTTAGAAGCAATCCAAAAGTAACATATAACGCACGAAGTTCAAATGAACTATTACCAAACTATGCCGGAGTAATTCCACAAGATTACAATGTTCAAGATTACGGATTCTGTAATTTTCCATTTCGAAAATTAGTGTTTTCTGTAAATGGTGATGTTTTACTTTGTTGTAACGATTTTAAACAAGAAACAAATTTTGGGAGTATTCACTCAGATTCAATACTCTCAATTTGGAATTCACCTAATTTGAATGTATTCAGATTAAGTCTCTTAGATGATAAAAGAATTGGTCTGTGCAAAAATTGTAACGATAAACAATCTTATTCAATTTTTTAAAAATCAACTATGCTAACTAACGAACAATTAGATGCTTTTGCACTTGAAATAGCCACTTTTGGAAACATACCTATCAGTTCTAAAAATTGTGGTATTGGTTGTATTTATTGTAAGGTACAAACAGACCCAATTCTAAAAAGGTATCCCAAAATTCCTGATATCACATTAGAAGATTTGTATCTCGGATTTAAATATGTTGACCAAACAAGTAAATACTTAAGATTGGGTGCCGGTGTTTTGGTAGCTCCTCATACAGATCCATATCTTCACCCCCAAATTTATGATTTTATAAAGCACACAGCCGATCATTTCCCCAAGAAAATGATTACTACCGTCACAACAGGTAGTTACATTGAAGAATCCAAACTTGATTTCCTACATTCTATTCCTAATTTCGGCATAGATTTATCATTGATAACTATGCAGGAAGAACGCGAAACAATCGTTCCTAATGCTACACGAGAAAGAATTAATTATCATTTGCGTCATGCTCCATTAAATAAGGTAACTTTGATGTTTACCGGAGACTTAGATATGCTGAAACGTGATTTAGAATTACTTTATTCGTTAGACATTGATTCGAAAGCAAAAGAAATATTAGTTCGTAGAATTGAATATACCGATTTCTCACAGACAAAGTTGAATTCAATAGCATACAGAAGTATTGCTCAGTATGAAGAATGTGTCAAGTATTTGAACGAAAACCACCCAAAGGTGATTTATACCGTTCCTGTTTTAAAGGATGCCTTTAAGGGTGGTAATAATGAGTATTTTAGTCAAGCCGATGAAAGAATTGCTTTGCAAAAAAAAAGAATTGAAGCGGAAATAAATCAACATTTCGATATAGTATGTTCTGAGTCAGGATATGAGTATTTTAGAGAAGCATACAAAGGCAATAGCAATGTACAAGTACATTTAGTTAAGAATAAATTGTATGGAGGCTCGGTAACTGTTGCTGGCTTACTTAATCACACAGATATTATTTCCCAACTTAACTTACAGTCTACGAAAAGTGTAATTGTTCTACCTTACGAAATGTATAATCACGAAAAGTGTGATATTACAGGTAACAGCATTTCCGAGATTGAAAACAAATATAATGCTGAAGTATGGGTGATATAAATTTTTGGAAAATACTTAGGGTATTGACTACAAACACATGCAATTATAAGTGTTCATTTTGTCATAACGAAGGTCAGGAGAAGCCCTCTAATAAAAGAATAAACTTGAAGTTCAATGATTATAAAATAATCATTGATTCATTAGAAAACACTCCCCTAAAAGAAGTACATTTTAGTGGCGGTGAGCCATTTATGAATTCCGAAACTTTGAAAATGATTCTTTATACAAATGATACTACTGATTTTGAATTGGGTTGCGCTACAAACACCACTTTTCTGACAGAAGAAACAATAAAACAATTAGCAAATACCAGAATCAAACTTAACATTCAATTTCCAGCGATTAGACATAGTGAATTTGCCAAAATTACTAAGTCAGGTGACCTCTTTAAAGTATTAGAAAAAATAGAATTACTCAATAAACACAATGTCGCATTTGGTCTGAATCACGTTCTGCAATCTGATAGTTCAAAATCAATTGATGATATAATTGATTTTGTCACTAAAAATGGTCTGTCAATTAAATTATTACCTGATTTGAGTAATACAAACAGTGTGAATTTTAAAAATAGTATCTTTCCATTTCTTGACTCTATTGCAATTAAAAAAATCGACAAAGGAACCGGAGCGTTAAAATGGTGGATAAGTGACTCAAATAATGCCGAAGTGGCAATTATGTATATTGATTCACCCTGTTTCAATAATGACATTAATACATGTAAAAGATTCTCGGAAGTAAGATTACTTCCAAGTTTAAACTTGCAAACTTGTATAAAAAAGAATGAGTTGATTGAATTCGATTTTGAAATTATTGAGAAGAATAAATCGTTAGTCGTGGATAAATTTCAGGAATCATGGAACAGTTTTACGAGATGCTAAAAGAGTATAATAGGAGTTTTGTAGAGAATGTGATTGATGTTCCGGAATGGTTTCTTCAATATACGGAGGACGTGCCTCCCTTATATTGGAAAACTGTATATGAAATACTGAAAAATGAAGACAAGAATCAATCTATTGTAGAAATTGGGGCTGGTTTTGGTGATATTACTGCATTACTATATTTTATGGGGTTCAATAATGTTATTAGCTTTGAACGAGATAAAAGTCTTATACAGTATATTAATGATAAAGTCAAAACACTTTTCAACAGAAGTGGAAATATAATTAATTGTAGCTATCCACAAGAATTGAATTACAGTCCAGATGTTTTAGTTCAAGTAAATTGTAGCTATTATAATAATTCAAACAGTAAAGCAGAATATATAGAGCAGGTGAAATCTACATATCAAAAAAATGGAATTCCCAGAATGTTTGTTTTCGAAGCAATAGATGATAGTTATCGAGAAATTAATGTCAATTTTCCACATTTTATGAGATTAAACCAGGCTGACATTATCAATACGTTTCCAAAATGCCAAATTGAGTCATTTGTCACTTATAAGTTTCCACAGAATAGAGTATCAAAAACAATTTACAAAATATGCAAATAGCAATTATAACTTCTGAGTTTGGGTCAAATGCAGGTGGACTCTCATTTGGTTGCTTATCTTATGCCCAAATGCTAAGCAGTTTGGGTTATGAAATAACCATAATATCCTCAAGTTATGAAAACTGGAATACAAATGCTTATAATAGCAAATTCCCGATTATTGGCAATAAACTTGTTATTTGCGATGGTGGTTACAAAAAAGAGCTCAAAGAGAATTTATTTTTCAGAGCGCATATCAGGAATGTTTTGAGTGAAATTTCCGAAACGAAATATGACTTTTTTATTTCTTTCGGTGCTGGGTTAAATGGTCTTTTTGCCTCAGAACTATCATATATCTTAAAAGTAAAACTGTTTGTTTTACTAAGAGGGAGTGAGATAAATCTATCTGTTTCTGACAGTAAACTTCATACATTTAATTATCGATGTTTGAAACAGGCACAAAAAGTTATTGCATTATCTGAAGAACTACTTGAACGGTCTAAACAAATTTATTATAGTCCTAATGCCGAGTATCATGTTATTCCAAATTCAATTGAATCATGTAATTACATTTCAACCTTTACACCTGCAAAAAAAACATTTATATTAGGTTGTGGTTCGAAAAATCTAAATGAAAAAAAAGGAGTTGCTAACTTAATATCAATGTTGCCATATCTGAATAAAAATCAAACTTACAATTTCAAATTTGAATTTGCAGGTCATATTGATTCCGATCTACAATTCAACTATTTAGATTTATGCGATAAGCTTGGTGTAAAGGATATTGTAGAATTTACGGGTGATTTAACTCGCAACGAATTTGTTGACAGAATGAAGTCATGGGACTTTTATATTCAGGGCTCATATTGTGAAGGTTTTTCTAATTCTGTTGGTGATTATTTGTCTTTGGGAAAGCCATTTGTATTAAGCAATTCTGGTTTTATTGCCGAATCATTAAAATCTGATACGAGTGAGATTGTATTCGATAATTTTATTCCGGAGCAAATGGCTACCAAATTATTGAGTATTATTGACAACCCCCAAATAAATTCAATCTATCAAAATGTATATTCTGAGATTTCCAAGCTGACGAATAAGGATGCCTTAAATAAAAAATGGTTATCTGTTTTTGAAAATGAATCTCCAATTCAATGCTCTCTTGCTTTGCAAAAAAATACTATCTTGAGTATTGTTCTGCATGATATTAGCAATGACGACAATTCTAATATTGACACGAATGTACAATCGCTTAAAACCTTCGTTCAACGAATTTTTGATAATGGATATAAACTATGTTCTTCAAGCTTTTATTTTTCAAGCAGTGATAAATCTAATTTGATAATTTGCACATTTGATGATGCTTATACTGGAGTAATAGAACATGGATTGCCTATTCTTAAGGAATTTGGCTTTACAGCAACAGTATTTGTTTGTAGCGATTACATTGGTAAAACAAATGATTGGAATTTAAAGGACAAAAAAAACAGAATTCACATGAATACTAATGATTTACATTCTCTACAAAAAGAGGGTTGGGAGATTGGCTCTCATGGTCTTTCACACCGTTCAGTTTTGAAATTATCCGATGAAGATTTGCAAAGCGAACTGAGTTTATCCAAACAGTCATTAGAACTCGAATTCGGTGAGATTCAATCATACGCCTATCCTTACGGCGATTACAATGAGTATTGCAAATCTCAAATAGCCTCATTTTATAAAACAGCATTTGCACTTACTCAGGGGGGCACTTTAAATGGCGTTGATAATTACCAAATTAGAAGATATTTTATTTCGGAAATTTTAAAACTATTCAATTAATGAAAATAGCTGGTATATTTAGAGGTTTTCCGGGATTAGGCCGGGTAGTTTCTGGTGTTGAATTGATTACTCATTTTAAAGAGTATTATAATGCAGATATTCGGGCTTTCTCTTATTTGCAAGGTGAGAAATACTTAAATCAGAAAGGATTTACTTCAAACCATACTGTTTCTGAACATGACTACTCAAGCATTGGCATTATACCTGTTAGTGCCTATGGAGAATACATTTTCAATCAAATAGAGAATTTTACTCCAGACATTGTAATTATTGATGGAGAGCCTTTATTACTACAAAGTTTAAGGGTAGTATATCCGAATCTTAAAATTGTTGCTCTTTTAAATCCATTTGATGTTCACAACCCTTATAACCAATCAAGCTCAAGTTTGATTTTTAACGACATGTATTCAAAAGCCGATTTGGCTATTGTTCATGGCTTTTGGAAGTTGGAAAAACCTAATAAATACAATGAATTCCTATCCATAAATACAATTATTCGAAAAGAGGTTTTATCAATAAAGCCCACATTCTCGAAAAATAAAATATGCTGCATTCTTGGCGGTGGCACAGTAAATTCAAAAATCGAATTTCAGGAGAAGTCTATATCCATTGCAAATAAATGTATTCAATTAGCAGACGTTTATAAAGATTTTGAAATTCATATTTTATGTAGCAACAAACAGATTTACAACGAAATAATGAAAAACAAGATACGGTCGAATACTTTTATACATGCAAATATTCAGGACTGCAATGAATACTATTCCGATTCTAAACTTATAATTGCAAGAGCAGGTAGGAATACTATCAGCGAGGTTTTATATATTGGTATTCCTACAATAGTAATTCCCACCGGCTGTAAATTTAGATCAAAAGAACAAAAAACAAATGCTGAGATTGTTGAGTCAATTAGTTCAAATAAGATGGTCAATATCAACGAAGATATTGAGATAAACGAACTAATAACACAATGCGAGATGTTACTTAAAAACAACATTCAAAACTCGCAGATTTGGATTCCGGGTAATGCTCAAGCAATTGAGCGAATAATTAACCTATTCAATTCATAGCTATGCTAAAAATTATACATTTAACGGACATACATTTACCTACAATTGAAACAGATATTCTTTATGGCATTAATATACATTCAGTCGTTTACAAAATTGCTGAGAAAATAAGTCAGATTAAAGATATCGATTGTATAATCATTACCGGAGACATTGCAAATAAAGGTGATTATAACGCTTATATCACACTTGATAAAGTATTTAAAGATATTGACGTGCCTATTTTTTGGCTACAGGGCAATCATGATTTTTCAGAAGTCATGTTACAAGTCTCAACTAAAGTTAAGGTTAAGTCTGATAAATGTTTTACAATTAAAAATACAAAGTTTATTCTGTTGCAATCTGTTATGAGAGATGAAGATGATTTATCTTTGAATAAAGGAAGAGGTTATTTGTTTAATTACGAGATGTCTTTTCTTAAGAGAGAATTAGATGAAGATAATTTTGACAATTGTATTATTGCATTGCACCACCCACCAGTTTTATCAAATTCTTGGACGGATAGACGAATATTAGACAATAGATTAGAATTTATAAATTTAATAGAACAGTATTCTAAAGTGAAGGTGGTGTTATATGGGCACCAACATATCGCGCAACAAACAATTATCAATAAAATAAATTATATTTCCTCCCCTCCTGTTTCATATCATTATAATCCAAATGGCGAAAGATTTTCCATATTGGAAAACATACATGGTTTTGGTATAATAATTATTGATAATGAAGGAAACGTAAATGCAGAAAATGTATATACTTAAATGCAAGCACATTGCCAAATCCTCACGAGCCAACGCTACAACCAAAGCTTTGTCAAAGAGCTTGCAAAGCCACCGAAGACAAAAATGGTTTTAAAAAATTTTCCAACCCTTCAAAAAAAATAAAAAACGCAATGCTAAAGCCGACACACAATGAAAATCAACAATGATAATGGTTTACAAATACAGATAACAAGAACCACTGACTGTAACAAGCGGTTTGTAACGCAAGGCG
>CAYFTB010000108.1:0-8188 GCA_964345875.1 uncultured Proteiniphilum sp. | reverse complement strand
CGGTGGGTGCATCTTCATTCCAAACACAGTCTTTATCACTGTGTTCTGAACTCTTTATGCATCCCGCCGTCCTAATGCGCACTTGGACATTGAGATTTATTTTCTACCGAGGTATCTTGGTAGTATCTTTATTGTACGAAATAAATCATAGTAATAAAATTTCAGATAAATACCCATTCTTTTACTAAGCAAAGTAATATGTTTATATTGAATTTCATATTATTTTAGTGTATAATTAAAAATAATAAGGTCTTAAATTGCATATCTTTATAGATATCAAAATATAAAGTAATGGGTTATGTAATTTTTTTGAGTGATTTTTATTAAAGAAAAGGCAGGAAACCGATTTATGGCAGAAAAAATTTCAGAAATTTTTTTGAACAATATGTTTGAGTGTGATGGCTATGCCTGTCATTGCGAAAAGGATATAGAAAACGTGGCCCCAGGAATGCCTCCTAAGACCACGCTGAAATTATATTGTGAGTTAGATAAGCCTCTACATTTTTCTTATGCTCCTAGAGTAGGATTAAATCTTACCGGTGTTGCTGGCGGTGCTATAGAGAAGAACATTCTCGGCAAGTTACTGGCTATTCCAGATGGGGATATAGATAAGCATATAGAATTTTTCGAGACATATGGTTTTTTACTACCTATACAAAGTGATGAGTATGAATCTATAGATGCTAATGTATTAATTGAAATAGTGAACAGAATCAAGTCTACGTTATACCTTATGAATGCAATTGCAGGTCAAAAGGACTATAAACGAATTTTGGTACACACATCATATCTTCTTTATACTCCGCAAATTTCACTGAATCTGTCTGAAGTGGAATATACAACTTGCAAGCATAAATTCACGGAGTTGTTAGAGAGCTACAATCTATTTGTGGACTTGAACAGAAACCAAGAAGTCTTTAATAGTGGAAAATACTCCGTTCCAGATACTATGAAAGGTTGCAATAACCCTATTGAAATAGAATTCTTTAATGCTGTTCGTAGCGGTGCTGATACTGAACTTGTCGGAAGTAAAAGTATGTGGTTTAAACATCTGTTTGCTATGTATACAGGTTTACCGAACGTAGATGAGAATCTACGAACAATCATAGATTTCTTTTATCATTACCAAACAGAAGTGGGTATTTTTAATGAAATAAAGTTTAAAAAAATCAAGTATTATGCATCTCCAACGAGAGAGAATTTCACAGATGAAATGAAAACTGCTCTTCTTAAAATTGCGCGTATTGTTATTTCAGAAGAAATAAATCATAACATCGCAGGCATTCATCCAAAATATGAAACTGATAAACTTGCCCCAACATGGCAGGTCAGCAATCTACTCCAGGCTCTCTATTTTTCAATCTTCTATATGAAACCGGGTGTAGATATTTATAAAGAATGTAAAAATCCAAACTGCAAACGCGACAAATTCTTTCCGGTTGCAGCAACGCGTACAAATAAGGAGTATTGCTGTGTTCAATGTTCTCGTGCCGCAGCAGCACAAAGATTCCGCAATCGTCAACTTGATAAATAGGCAAAAAATAAGGCGCTACCAATTAAGGTAGCGCCTTGTTTCATCTTTATATGGACGATGCAGGAACAGGTCCTCTGGTTAAGACCTTTTCAATACACATCGCCATTTCTTTTTTCTGCTGTTCTGAAGTACCAATGTAGTTATACATGAGATAACGAGTATCAACTACAATACCTTGAATACGTTCATAGTTTTTTACATTTGTTTTCCAGTCACTAACAGCCTCTCCAATATTGCCTACGTCGCTATTTAACATGAACAGGTTGTCTTCCTTGTTGTAAGGCATTATGAAAGCATTGTATAATTTCTCATTGGGCAGGTTTCTGGCTTGCTCAATATACTCTCCGTATGTAATCTGCTTATTAATATCCGCACTATTTGGTAGGTGTTCTGGTTTTGGATCCCAACCATAACGATACAATTTCGCATCAAGCACATAGTACTTATCTCCATAAATCATTATTGTATCTGGTTGAAGAGGTCTTTTCTCTTTATCCCTGCCATAATCCAAAAGCCAGCGAGTGCGAGGGAAGTATTGCTCTTTATCCTCAACACCAAACGCTTTATCTATCATGCGTTCCCATACATTTTCAAAAAAGTCTGTGCCAAAGAAGTATTGCTTATCTGAACTTCTTTCATCAATGTAAACGAGCATATCACGCATAGCATTAAATAACTCTTGTTCAACATCATCATTTGTTGCTACAAGCTTTTTATCAAGAATATAAATCGACTCTTTTATACCCGGATGGGGACCTGGCTTGTCAGGCATAAAAGGAACATACAGCCACCCCATTTTTTCAAAAGCCTCATACACACAGAAACGGTGTATCTGCGTAATCTGTTTATTGGCATTTGGAGTTACGGAGCGAACCGTCATGTTTGTAAAAACTAAGGAGCCATTTTTCTGAACTAAAGCCCTCTGCTCTCTTACAGTACGTGGCCAGGATGTTTTGCCTTTAGTATCTGTCCTAAACTGAGGGTCTGTCTCAATATAATATCGCCCCATTCGCAAAAAGCTTCTTATTACCTTAAGGTATGCGTGCATCGGAAAATCCACTGTTCTTGGTGCTTCAAACTTCGAAACCTCAATAACACGGTCTTCTTTCATAAATGCAGCCAAAACTCCAAGTAGATTATTAATGTCAACACGGAGGTCATCATCGTTTTCCGGCAGCTGATACCCTATAGGAAAATAAATGATGGCATCATTTGTGTCCGCTTTAACACCTACAAAACTATCACCATCATCATTCGTGTTGACATGGCAACGGTCTCTGATATTCTTTTGTAAATCCATGTATAATCATCACCTCTCTTTACTGACTTTCTAAAATTACTGTTGTTGTGCAGTATAGAGAGTATCTCGTACAGTCTGCTTAAAAATTTTGAAACGATCGCGTCCTGTTGAATAAATAAACGTGCGGATAACTTTTTCAAGGTTGTCCATACTATCCGTATCAAAGATAGCCTCTGGATTAAACTTGAAAGCATCGTCCCACAGATACTTGATTACCTTTTCTGGGAATAAACGATTATGCATAACTGCCTCACGGATTTCTTTCAAGCGAGATTCTTGTTCTTCTGTGATTGTGCCCAAGCGTTCAGCACCAAGCAATGTATTGTACTCAACCAGAAGAGATGTATGTCCTTCAGAAGGGAGTGATCTCTGGTCAAATGTAAGATCATTTTCATGGACAAAATATATACCTAGCCGTTTATCCTCAGCAGATGCCATCTTGGCTTTGTTTCCAACAATAATTGTATTTACAGTTTCACAGAAACGTTTCCAAGTAACTTCAGTATCTAAAATTTCTGCATCAGCCAGTGAAGGACGTACATTGTCAAAGTTATTCTCAATAAGTCTCATACGCCATCTACGTTGGAACGCAGTATCAAGCGTGAATACATTCTGGTCAGATGTGTTCATTGTGCCAATTATAGAAAGGTTGGAAGGTATACGGACTTTATGTGCCGGATTTCCATAGATAAATTCTGCCATATATTTATGGGTAATGCCATACTCACTCGTTCCTACCGGAAAACCATCATCTTTTTCTTTTTCATTTTCTTTAATCTTAACTTTTCGATCAAGCAGTTGGAACACCTCTCCAAAGATGGCAGGTGCGTTACCTCGATTAATTTCCTCAATAATAAGCACATATTTTTGCATCGGATTACGATACGCATTATAAAGAATCGTAGTAAATGGCCCAGGTGTAAATTCGTATGTAACTTGCTTCTCTTCATCTACCACAGGCAGGATTTGTCCAATGAAATCTGCATTTGTATAATCTGGATGGAAAACTAAACGATCAACAATGCTATCTTCGTTACAATACTCATGTTCTATAGTCCAGCTTTTCCCAGAACCAGGAACACCATATAAAAGTATATTAGTTCCCTCATTAAGCCTTTCTACATAATCAAAGTCTTGTTGTGGCGATTCATCCTCATTGGTTTTTACCAGGCATCTTGTAAATTCATAATCAAATTGTTCATTACCATTTAAATTATCCATAATAATTGTACCTACTATCTGTAAATTTGAAGGAATTAATAACTGATTTTCGGGAAGCTTACTTTTTACATGTCTACAATTAGTAACAATATAATCATAAACATCCGCATCCTCTAAAGTCACCTCAGACCATCCGTGCTTATCGCTACTTAAATCATTTATACGATTAAGTAACTGTCTATACTTTCCAAGGAGCTCATTTACCTGTTTTTCTGTTGTATGCTCTATAACAAGAAAAACATTTCTCTTTTCATTTTGAAAAGCTTTCAATAAAGCCTCCTCGAATACACCGGGTACAAACTCTCCATCTTGTACACTACCCATAAAGGTCCTGCTACTACTTCTAAATCTGTAAACAAATGAGTCATCACTTACACGCCCAAGAACAGCATCATTGACCCATTGCTGTATAGTTGAGTCATTTCCATCTGTATATACAAACAACCTCAAGGGCTGATAAATTGCATTAACAGATTTAATCTGTGCCAAATGTCTATCGCTAAGTGTGGAACTTAGATAGTAAAATACCTTACCAATATCGTCATCCCGTTCACTTGTTAATAGTTTAATATTAGTATCTGTAAAAATGTTGATTAACTTAAAGTCACTAATGATATTCGTTACTTTCCATTCTTCCATGATTTCAGAATAATCATATTTTAAGTTCTCTCTGTTGTGTTGTATTTCTGCAATAGCGGTTTCAAAAGTAGTGAATTTCCCGTTGTTTAATCCAAACATCACATAACTGATTTCTTCAGCCGTAGCTTTCCCCAACTCAAGTAGAGTTTTGAATATTACTTTTGGTGGTTCGACGTCTGTATTTGATTGTTCTGCCCCACTATTGTTTTTTCCAAAGGAATCAAAAATTACGCTTTCAAAAATCAAGTCAATAAAATCATCTCGATGATCAGATACTATGTAATATTTTTTGTCAGGTTCTGCATCTTCTTTTTCACCTATATACTCTGACAACTTTCTGCCGCGATTTGTTAACACTAAATAGTTATTGCCGTCATTATCAGTATCTATATCAACAAATCCAAAATACCTCGGCAGTTTACTTTTATTATATGGAGTTCTATTTTCCTTTCCATTTTTTTGAGCAGAAACTCCTATAAATTCAGCCATCTGGTTTACAAAGTCTCTTCGAGAAATTCTTCCGCCATTTAAACTAATTATTCTAATGGTATTAAGGAAGTAACTGATATTCATGCTGGCCTTATCTATTGTTAAATTACCTATCATACTTACCTCCTATAATTAATGATTCTATAGCTCTCTTAATCAGAAGGGGCGGTATACCTTCGCCTATGACCTTACGTATAAGTACATCGCTAGCCCATTCAGGAATGTCCCAATCAAGTGGCAATGATGACAAAATTAACAACTCATAAATTGATAGTGCTCTTGCATCAGAATATTCACGTTTTGTGTCATCATCACTTTCAACTATTGGTCTACCAGGATGAACGGTTGAAAATGCAGATATTACACCACTATTTTGCATAATTGTTGTAGCAGGTTTATCCCAAAACATCCTCATGTAAGTTCTTGGAGCACCTTTGACTCTGCGCCCCTTAGTTTTAGGGAAAAATGTTTCATTTTTGAATGCAGACTTTCCTGTTGGTGTATGTATCATCCATTCTACCTGCCTCCAGCTATGAACAGGAGGATAATGCCACTTTGAAACCTCAAGGCCTTTACGCTTTTTTTCTTCAAAATGAGGAAATCTCCATTTTTCTGTCTCTTCTCTTAAGCATGGATCAAGAGAAGGTAAACTACCGATGGCTTCTTCCATTGTAATAATGTCCTGTTGTTTTTCTGGGAATTCCCATTTAACACCCTCTGTCTTCGCTGATAATAGATATATATATCTTTGTCTAGACTGAGGCACTCCATAATCCATTGCATTTACAATATGCTGCTCATTAAAATTATAATAGTCTCCAAGCTCGTTTTCAACATACTCTGGAATGAACAAATAGTCGCCATTGTATAATATCTGGGTGTGTTGCTGCATTGGTATGTTCTCAAATATAACAAAGCGAGGTCTTATTTGCTTAACTGCTTCAACAGCATAATAAATCAAAAAATTTCTAGGATCTTTAGGGTCTTTACGTCCTGCACATGACATCCCTTGACACGGTGGTGTCGCAATTAGCAAGTCAACATCATTTACTTTTGCCTCTGCTACTACTCTATCAAACACTTCTGAAATAGTAATGTCTCCGATAATCATATTTGTTTCTGGGTAAAGGTGATTATAGAACCTTCCTCTTTCTTCTAATAACTCATTAGCAACCACAACATCAATTCCAAGGTCATCAAAGTATGTTTCTGCTATTCCTACATTTGCAAATAATGATACTGCTTTAATTCTATTTTTAAATTTTACGTTTTTCATCAATTAATTGCTCCAATTCAATTAAGGCATGTTCTAACAACCTTGGGGGTATGCCTTCGCCTAATATTTCTCTAATAACATTGCTGCTCGCATCATCCGGGATATTCCAATCATCTGGCAAAGAAGATACTCTCATAAGTTCAAGTATCGATAATACACGAGCATCAGACCACAATCTTGTTTCCTCATCTGGCGAATCAATAATTGCTCTTCCTGGATGTCCATTTTCTTGCGAGCCTATACGGCTTGTATATTTGGTAACGGTATATGCGGGTTTATCCCACCACTGCCTCTTATATGTATTTTTATATCCTTTAGACTTTGTCCCATCTGCTAACGTAGGATAATACTTTTCATTAGACCACGCAGAACAACCTTCAGGTGTATGCATCATTGCAACTACATGACGGTATTTATGACGGGGAGGATAGTGCCATTTTGATACAGCCAATCCCATCATCTTTTTCTTCTCATAGTCTGGGAATAATTTCTTAAACTCTTCCTTAGATATATCTGTTACATTTGGGTCTAGCGAAGGCAAATCACCAATAGCATCTCTCATTGTTGTTACTTCCTTAGAAGGCTTCGGAAATTCCCAATGCAACTGTGTTGTTTTTGCAGCTAAAAGATATACGCATCGTTCACGTGATTGTGCAACACCATAGTACATAGCATTTACTACATTATTTGTGTTAAATTCGTATTTGTCTTCAAGCTCAGATTTTAAGTAAGTATCAATATAAGTCCATTCGCCATCGATCTCAATTCTCGTCTGAAGAATTTCTGGGACATTTTCGATGATAACAAATTTTGGCTTTACAAGCTTGATAGCCTTTACAACATCTATTATTAGACGATTTCTTGGATCATCTTTCTTTTTTAACCCAGCAGTACTCATGCCCTGGCAGGGAGGTGTTGCGATTATAAAATCACACTTTTCTTCTTTTGCAGCAGTAATTATTTTCTTAAAGTTTTCTTGATCGGTTATATCACCTTGAAACATTTTAACCGATGGATATAAGTGTTTATATATTTCTGCACGTTCTGGTAATAATTCGGAGGCAACCTTTACATGGATGCCATATTTATCAAAATATGTTTCAGCTACTCCTGCACTTGAGAATAGCGATAAAGCATTAAAGTTCATAACAATCCCATCCGTTCTTTATTTTTCTTTGACACCCTCAAGTTCAAGTAGCGATGAAATATCGCAATTAAATAAGGCACAAAGTTTTTCAATAGTCTCAAAGTCAATTCTCGTAGCCTTATCATGATAAAGCTGCGTAACAGTGCTTCGAGCTAAACCTGTTTTTTTATGCACATCTTGAATGGAATAGCGAGCTTGCCCCATAAGTGTAGAGAGTTGACAATGCATATCTTTTCTCCTTTTCACAATCATTCTATTATACAATAGCATAAAAGATATTCAAAGTCAATGGCATGTCATTCATTTTAAACAATATTTAATCAGTTGTCCTTAACTGACAATACTGTCAACTCAACCCCATTTTTACAGCAATTCTATCAACTCACCATTATTTTGCCAACCATCTTATCAACTCACCACATCAACAATTATTTCGGCTGATATTTTTTTATTTCATCATTCTTGGATAACTTCCCTCAAAGCAAAAATCCGTGATTATCCTTCCGGCTTAGAACCAGATCTCAAATCACGGAAAGCCTTTATTTACTTATCTTATTACACGCTTACTTATCCACCCTTGAC